>NZ_JBGCCF010000018.1:0-102927 GCF_041262385.1 Lysinibacillus sp. RC46
CGTCGGAGATTCTTTCCGTCGCTCTGACCGTTCTTTCCGTCGTTTCGATAGTTCTATCCGTCGCTATGGCGATTCTTTCCGTCACTTTGGCGGGACCTTCCGTCGTCGGAGATTCTTTCCGTCGCTTTGACCGTTCTTTCCGTCGCTTCGATGGTTCCATCCGTCGCTGTGGCGATTCTTTCCGTCACTTTGGCGGGACCTTCCGTCGTCGGAGATTCTTTCCGTCGCTCTGACCGTTCTTTCCGTCGTTTCGATAGTTCTATCCGTCGCTATGGCGATTCTTTCCGTCACTTTGGCGGGAACTTCCGTCGTTGGAGATTCTTTCCGTCGCTTTGGCCGTTCTTTCCGTCGTTTTGGCCGTTCTTTCCGTCGTTTCGATGGTTCCATCCGTCGCTGTGGCGATTCTTTCCGTCACTTCGGCGGGACCTTCTGTCGTTTCGATGGTTCCATCCGTCGCTATGGCGATTCTTTCCGTCTCTTTGGCGGATCCTTCCGTCGTCGGAGATTCTTTCCGTCGCTTTGGCCGTTCTTTCCGTCGTTTCGATGGTTCCATCCGTCGCTGTGGCGATTCTTTCCGTCTCTTCGGCGGATCCTTCCGTCGTCGGAGATTCTTTCCGTCGCTTTGGCTGTTCTTTCCGTCGTTTCGATGGTTCCATCCGTCGCTATGGCGATTCTTTCCGTCACTTCGGCGGGACCTTCCGTCGTCGGAGATTCTTTCCGTCGCTCTGACCGTTCTTTCCGTCGTTTCGATGGTTCTATCCGTCGCTATGGCGATTCTTTCCGTCACTTTGGCGGGAACTTCCGTCGTCGGAGATTCTTTCCGTCGCTTTGGCCGTTCTTTCCGTCGTTTCGATGGTTCTATCCGTCGCTATGGCGATTCTTTCCGTCACTTTGGCGGGAACTTCCGTCACTTTGGCCGTTCTTCCCGTCACTTTGACGATTCTATCCATCATTTCGGAGGTTCTATCTATCGCTTTGACATTTCAATCCATTGTTTTGAGGTTCTATCCGCAATTTTGACCACCCTATCCACGATTTCGGAGGCTCTATCCACGATTTTGACGTTTCTATCCACGATTCCAGAGGTTCTATCCGCAATTTTGACCATTCTATCCACGATTCCGGAAGTTCTATCCACGATTTTGACGTTTCTATCCACGATTTCAGAGGTTCTATCCGTCACTAAGTGTTATACGATATATTACAACCATTATCGAGGCAATGGCATTTGAAAAAGCTGTCAGCTGCATTAAATAAACACTCTTGCAATTTGTAACTATTTGTAATTTAGCCCGTCTAATTGGCAATAGAATAAACTTTTTGGAGGCAGTCTAATGAAAAGATTTTTGTTTCTAATTTTATTGGTAAGTCTGTTTTTGGTGTCTGCTTGTACAAATGGAAAAACGCAATCATTAGAAGCTTTTTATAAGGATGCAAAAATTGAAAGTATCGATAAAGTGATTATCCAAGATGGTTCAACGGGTGCTTCAAAAACGATAACTAAGCAAGACCAAATCAATGAATTCATTTCTCTGATTAAAGATATAAAATTTACTCCGCAAGACAATCAAGAAAAACGTGTTGGTTGGAGATATGGTATTACTCTTTTTGATAGTGAAAGAAAATTTTATTTTACACTAAGCGAAATTGATAATACCTACTATGATTCAAACCCGGATATTTATCCTATTGTAGAAAACTATTACAAACAGTTGGAAATTGTAGAAGAGTAAAGATTTTAAAACTAAAGACCTCTTTATTGAAGTTCTATCCATCATAATAGAGGTGCATGAAAAAACCGACTTCCCATGAAATCGGTTTCTGCACCAAGAGCAACTGGATACGGATGTTTTGATAACTTTATCCTCATTCATCTCACCACTTAAAGAGGTTGGAGACTTCTATAGCTGTCGCTTCAATTAACAATTCACTGAAAAAAGTTAAACATTACTGACAATAATTTCGCCAGTTATTGCGTCAATATACCGGATAGGTGATCTAGTATATCGATCACACGCTTGATAGACAAGTTGATAAGATTCTATTTCGTCATCGTAATTTTTGTCCCAAACCAATTGAAAATCGACATTCTCTAGAAATCGACGATACGCTTCTTCCATAGAAATACGTGGTCCTGTTGGAACTTGGCTAAGCTCAATCAAATCAAAGTTTGGTCCAGCATAATTATCAATCTGACCAGTCATACGATTAACAACAACGCCAACCATATCATGAATAAGTATACCTTGGCTATTATAGGCCTGGAATATAAACGATTCTCTTTGTGACGTATTATCTTCTTCCTCATCTTCTCGAATTAATCGTTGGATATAAGGATAGTAATCAGGAATTATTTTCAGTAAAAAATCTAATGCTTTTTGATAACAGGCTGCTTGACTAAGCTGTAGATTCCCTGAGCGTTCATACATCCATATAAAGCTTTGAACTTTACCAGTCTTCTTTGAAATAATAGCTTTTACTGTATCTTCTGACTGCATTTTAAAAAAACTGTTCAACGATAAATCTTTTTCTCTCATCTCCCAATCCCGTATACGCCACACGATTCCTATCTCTGGACCTCTGTCTACTTCTCGAATAAGCTCCAGTTCATCTGTTATGCCGATGATTGATTCATTCGTAAATTCATTGGCAATTAAGTTAGTTGGTAAAGGAGGAAGTGTAGCATAACTTTCAGGCTCATTTTCATCATGAATACTCGTTAATTTTGGTTCTAAAGAATCTGCTTTAAAGTGTAAAAATGAATTTACTTGATACACGAGATGGAGTCCATCTTTCTTCACATTATAAACATCACGAGATAATGTTGTTATTACTAGTTGTAACACCAATTCATTCCGCACATGTTCCATTAGAGCTTTCTTTGAAACTAGCCTTGAAGGAATTTCAGGACTCGTTTTCACTCCGTCATATCTAAATCCAACAATATTTCCCAAAGCATCGACATCTATAAAACAACCAGCATGTTCTAACGGTAAATCCATGACAATTTGTTCAAAATAAAAACGATCCGCACTAGATAGTTGTTTAGCTTTTGAAAACGTTAAATCTTCCAGTGCAGATGGATAATGACTAAGTAAAAATTGTTCAGCACATCTTCTTTTTTCATCAATAGATAAAGAATTTGCCTCAGAAACAGAATCATTTTTTTCAATTGATAAGTATATGAGGTTTCCAGAGCAGTCTAACTCAACAGTCATACTTTCATCTTGTTGTTCAGTTGCCCATGAGAACATCACTCTTTCGTCTTCAGAATACTCTTCTATGATTAGTTTATAGTGACTTGGTAATGGAACAATTGATAGAGCCCGTTCTTTTAGTTTATCTTTTTGCAAAATCAAAACCCCCATGACAATTATTTTTATGTATAGACAAAAACCGATCTCCTAAGAGATCGGTTTTTTAGTTAAATGATTATTGAGCAGCTTTCGCGCGAAGAACCATTTGTAGGATACCACCGTGACGGTAGTAGTCTACTTCTACTTCTGAGTCGAAACGAGCTAAAGCTTGGAAAGTTTTAACTGATCCGTCTTCAGATTTAGCAGTTACTGTTAAGATTTCACGTGGTTTCACGTTGTCAGTAATGTTAACAGAGATTTCTTCTTTACCAGTTAAGCCTAATGTATCAGCTGATTCACCTGGCATGAATTGAAGTGGAAGAACACCCATCATTACTAAGTTAGAACGGTGGATACGCTCGTAAGATTGTGCGATAACTGTTTTGATACCAAGTAAATTAGTACCTTTAGCAGCCCAGTCACGAGAAGAACCCATACCGTAGTCGTTACCAGCAAGTACTACTAAGCCAGTACCTTGCTCTTGGTATTTCATACATGCGTCATAGATGTACTCTACTTCACCTGTTGGCCAGTAAGTAGTGAAACCACCTTCTGTACCTGGAGCAACTTGGTTACGGATACGGATGTTTGCAAATGTACCACGCATCATAACTTCGTGGTTACCACGACGAGAACCGTATGAGTTGAAGTCACGAATTGCAACACCGTTTTCGATTAAATATTTACCTGCAGGTGTATCTTTACCGATTGCACCAGCTGGAGAAATATGGTCAGTTGTAATTGAGTCACCGAACTTCGCCATAATGCGTAAGCCTTCTAAGCCTTTGATAGCTTCTGGCTCTTTTGCAAGACCTTGGAAGAATGGTGGGTTTTGGATGTAAGTTGATTTGTCATCAAATGTGTATAGAGACTCAGTTGATGTTTCAATTGCATTCCATTTTTCGTTCGCTGTGAATACAGTTTCGTATTCTTTTTGGAATAATTCACGGTTAACTACAGTACCTAATACTGCGTTAACTTCTTCAGTTGTAGGCCAGATATCAGCGAAGAATACTTCGTTGCCATCTTTGTCTTTACCGAATGAATCTTTTTGTAGGTCAACATCCACAGTACCAGCAAGTGCATAAGCAACAACAAGTGGTGGTGAAGCTAAGTAGTTAGCTTTTACAAGTGGGTGTACACGACCTTCAAAGTTACGGTTACCAGAAAGAACTGAAGTTACGAATAAGTCGTTCTCTTTGATAGCGTCTTCGATTTCAGGAAGTAATGGACCTGAGTTACCGATACATGTTGTACAACCGTAACCTACAGTGTTGAAACCGATTTGGTCAAGGTAAGTTTGTAAACCTGAATCTTCAAGGTAACCAGTTACTACTTTAGAACCTGGTGCTAAAGAAGTTTTTACCCATTTAGGCACAGTTAGACCTTTTTCTACAGCTTTCTTCGCAACTAAGCCCGCAGCGATTAATACGTATGGGTTAGATGTATTTGTACAAGAAGTGATAGCAGCGATTGCTACAGCACCTGTTGGGATTTCTACATCACCTTCAGCGAATTTAGCTACAGAAGTTTTTGCGAATTCATCTTCAGTTAAACCGAAACCTTGTGTACCTTGTGGTGCCACTACTGCTTCTTTGTAACGAGTACGCATTTGAGATAGTGGAATTAAGTCTTGTGGACGTTTTGGACCAGAAAGGTTTGGTTCGATTTCAGCTAAGTTTACTTCTAATACGTCAGTGTAAACTGGCTCTAAAGTTGGATCGAAGAACATGTGGTTAGCTTTTAAGTAAGATTCTACAACCGCGATGTGCTCTTCGTCACGACCAGTTAAACGCATGTAGTTTAATGATTCTTCGTCAATTGCGAAGAAACCACATGTAGCACCATATTCAGGAGCCATGTTAGAGATTGTCGCACGGTCAGCTAGTGGTAATTTAGTTACGCCAGGTCCGAAGAACTCAACGAATTTACCAACTACGCCACGTTGACGTAATACTTGAGTTACTTTTAATGCTAAGTCAGTAGCAGTAGTTCCGTTTGGAAGATCGCCAACTAATTTAACACCGATAACTTCTGGGATTGGGAAGTATGAAGGTTGACCAAGCATACCTGCTTCAGCTTCGATACCACCAACGCCCCATCCAAGAACGCCGATACCGTTGATCATTGTTGTATGTGAGTCAGTACCTACTACTGAATCTGGGAAAGTTTCGAATGTACCGTCAGCATTTTCGTTTACGTGTACAACTGGAGCTAGATACTCTAAGTTTACTTGGTGAACGATACCAGTTGCTGGTGGTACAGCACGGAAGTTATTGTAAGCAGTTTGAGCCCATTTTAAGAAGTTATAACGCTCAGCGTTACGTTCAAATTCTAGGTCCATGTTTGCTGCTAATGCAGATGCATTACCGTATTTGTCAACTTGTACTGAGTGGTCAATTACAAGGTCAACTGGAATAGCAGGGTTGATTTTGCTTGGGTCGCCGCCCATTTCTTTCATAGCAGAACGTAGAGAAGCAAGGTCAACTACTACTGGTACACCAGTGAAGTCTTGTAATACTACGCGTGAAGGTTTGAATGGTACTTCTGCTTCTGGATCTGCACCGTTACCCCATTTTGATAATTCGTTTACGTGCTCTTCTTTGATAACATATGCATCATATTGACGTAAAACTGATTCTAATAATACTTTGATTGAGTAAGGAAGGTTTGAAACTTTTGCAACGCCAGCTTTTTCAATCGCAGCTAAGTCATAGTAATTATAAGTTTTACCATTAACTTCGAATGATGCGCGGCTGTTGTGTAAATTACCTTGTGCCATTTGCGGATCCCCCTAAATTTCTTTTTGAAAAGGCTATATAAATTTTTAAAGCATCTTTTCTCCAATACCCATAATAGCGTATTTATATTCATAAGTAAATTACATTAATATTATCTTTTTCAATAAGTAATCCTTATGACCCTGGTTTGTAGCCTAATGTTTTTAATTTTTTGATGTGCATAATATGAAGGTTTCGCTAAAAAGAAGTTTTTATACCTTTTATATGAAGTGTATTTAACTGGGGCATTTTTTGGGGCACTCGTAGTTTTTTTAATGGTACCCCACCTATAATATTGAATAATTTATAACAATCGTTCGGACAGGTACTTTATATAGTAGAAATCTTACAAAGAAACATATTTTTTATATAGATAAATCATATTAAAAAAATTTAAAAAAGTCACTCATTTTATAAATAAATAATGAGGACTTTTCATGAACTATTATTTCAATAGATACATTCTTCAGGTTCTTTATCAAAACAAAATCCTTTAAACGATACTGTTCTTAACAATCCAGAATTAGTTTTCTCTAAATACTGGACTTTACAATACAATCTCGGCTCCAGCCAAATCATATCGCGATCTACTTTTGTTGCAATATGTTTGGCGATTTGACGAAAGGCTCTTTTCTTCTGTTTTAAATCCAAACTCAACATTAGCTAGAGCCTTATATTTTTTGTTTATCATTGTGCCCACTAATAATGAAAAAGGATTTTCGCTGTAACCCAAGATAACTGTATCCATAATTTTGTTATATATACTAAAAATAAGGGCGCATTTAGTGGACTTCTATCAATACCTGTTGAAGTTAATGACGGATCCACCGAATCTGGATATCCACCGAAACCTAGAAATTTTAAATCACTACATGCCTTGGTCAAAAAACATCCAAGCTGCATGTGGAAAATAAAATAGCCGTATATCTGATAAAAAAATCAATGATATACGGCTATTCGTGATGCGTACCGAAAAAGTGCGCCTATTTTTTTATAATTCGGGCTTACACTTTATCAATACCTTTTTATAAAAAAGTGTAATTAAACAACACTATTTCACTGTGGACATGTATTCAAAGAATAGATTAATATCTTGTTTCCACTAATTATTAAAAGGCGATTATAACCTGTATATGCCATAATTGTGCGAATTTTGAAGTTCAAACTTACTTCTGCCTATTTTTTGGGAAACAATGTATAAGACCATGAATTAATAAAGTCAGCAATAAATACAATTCCCCAAATTACACCTATTGCAAACGCAGCATCATTTGGATAAGGTGATCCTTTAGCATTTTCATTTCCTAGCCACGAAAAATCACTTAAGTACATCTTTATTTCTGCCAAACTTTCTGTACCAATTACCCATAGAATAGCTTGAACTGTAATGAACAAAACTAAATGAATATAGGATGATACACGATATTTCTTTGCAATATATTTAGGATTATTATTTTTTTCAATAATCTCATAATCTTTATCAGTCAATAATTCAACGCCACGTAACTTTCCAATTTTTTTACGCATCCAACGATCCAATTTGATAAAATCAAGTATACCAAATGTAAAAGCATAAATGATAAAGATGATAATAACGATTTGAAAAGTTGATATTTCTCCTGTTTGACGATAGACATACAGTCCGAGTAATCCCTCAATTATCAACAAAAACAGAAATAAAAAAATAAACATTAGGCTATATCGAGTTTTTTTAAAAAAATAGCGAAATATACCGAATAAGATCAGGGATCCCAATGACAATACCTCTATAGAGATAAACAATTCCCAATTGTAATCAAGGATAACATCCAAAAAATTTTCACTCCCCTTCAAAAGATTGAATAACGGCAAAGGTTTTTAAAAGAGAAAACCTTTACCTAGAATTATGGTCTATTTCGATTTTCAACTTGATTTATCCAGTTTAAATCTGCTTCTAAATGCAAGAGGGTACCAGTGATTAATAAATACCTATTCTCGTCACCTTGAAGAAGAAATTCCGTTTTAAATTTAGTCAATTCCATGACATCTTTCATTATCATCGCTTTTTGTTGATCAAGCATTTTCTTTTCTTGTTCGAAATCAATCTTACGAGCACAGCTCCATTTAAAATGAAAGTCTTCTTTAGTAGAATGATAGGGTACAGGTTCCAGCAACCAATTTTCCAACTCTTTTTTACCTTCCGTAGTGATTTCATAAAGTTTTCTTTCTTGGTCATCCATTCCTACAGATAAGACAAGGTGATCACGTATTAGACGGTCTAGAGTCGTATAAATTTGACCAGGATTAATTTTTCCTTTAACTCCCAGATGGGATTCTAGCTCTAGTTTTAATTCATACCCGTGATTTTTTTGTAGAAATAGCAGAGTTAATATTCCGTACTTAACCGACATAATTACTTAACCTTCTTTGAGTGATGATATAATATTTATTTTACTAGCTGTAGTACTGGAAATCCAAGAAGCAAGGAGACTTAGAGAAACACCAGCAATCAGTGCCAGAATAATATTCTCTAAAGGTAATTGAAAAGATATCAACCCTCCCAATAGTTCGGATTGGCTAGTTGTATAAAGTAAAACTACACCCGAAATTATACCACCAATAAACCCCGACAATCCAATAAGTAAACCTTCTCCAATGATCATCTTTTTAACTTGCTGTTTCGTAAAACCAAACGCTCGCATTGTCCCTATCTCGGTGGTGCGTTCCAACGTATTCATTAATAAAGTGTTTGCTGTACCGATACTAGCTAGTCCAATGATTAAAACTAACATGATTAAAATCAACTCATTCATACCGGTTAATGCTGAAGTAGTTGATTTAATTTTATCTTCTACTGTTTCTACTTTTGAGAGATGAGTGCTGAAATCCAACCATAACTCATTACGTAATTGTTCACCAGTATATCCGTCATTTAAAGTTAATAATATGTCGAAATGATTCGCCCAACCAAATTTATTATTTAAATGATTCTCATCCATAAATGCAACATAGCCTGAGTAATTCGATGTTTTCACTACATCAAGGACTTCAAGTTGTTGTTTACCTGAGGGTGTATTAATGTAAATATATTCTCCTATATTTCCACCCCATTCATCAAAAGCTCTTTCGCCGAGGATAACAGAAGGTTCCTTTGCCAGCTCATAATATAAATTGTCTTTATTAGAACTTTCAAATAAGGTGGGGCCTTCTTCATCTACAGCAAAAATGGAAAACTGTCTCTTCTCCCCATCAGTGGTTACCCATGTAATTGGCGTAGCTTCCGTTAAAGGATCAACATTTACAACAGCATCATATGATAGTAACTTTTCTATATCCTGATTAGACCAAGGTGCTTCTGATGAAACTCTCAGGTCTCCTCCATACGTATTCCTGATTTCATTTTCATAACCTTCAGGTGCGGATTCAATAACAGCACTTAGTAATAATATCACTGCAATCCCCACAGCAAGAATAGCAGCAGTATTAGCATTTCGATTTAATTGTTTTGTAAGGGTTTGCGTTGCCAGACTACCAGAGTAGCCGAAGATTAATTTTAAAATAGGTTTAAATATCCTGCTCACACCAAGTAACAATAATGGAAACAACAAAATGATGCTTACTAAAATCGCTAAATAAGAGATGGGATGATTGATAAATACAAAAGCAAGCAAGCCAACACCTAGAACTGCCCTAACTATGTACAGGCTTCTCGATGATTGGGTTTGATTTGCCATTTTTAATGTCAATAACACAGAGGTTTTCCCCGCATTGTAAATAGGAAATAATGAAGATACAACAGGAAATAAAATTCCAACTACTACAGCTATTAATGCAGGTATTTTCCAATTTAATGTGTAAACCATGTCAAATTCAAATACGCTTAGTAAAGTTTGCATGAACATATCCCCAAGCCAAATTCCCATAGGCACCCCAACAGCTGTACCTATTAGCCCCAACAGTAGTACTTCAATAAGAATAAGTCTGGAAACAGAACTTTGTAGATATCCGAAACTTTTCATGATTGCAAATTCCTTTTTTCGCTCCATAACACTTGTATAAATCATATTAAAAACAATGAATCCGCTAATAAACATAGATAACCCAGCAATTAAGTAAAAGAACGTATATAGTCCCCCTATATCGTTACTTTGTCGATCATCCGCGACAACTGGTTGTACATATACATTTGAATTACGAAATTCTTCCTGGAGAGATTGAAAAAGTTTCTCTCCTTCTTCAGTTGTTTGAAATCTTACATAGGAAAGTTTGTCCTCCATACCAGTCCATTCTTGTAGCAATTCAAGTGGAGCCATGATTCGGAAGCTGGTTGATTCAGCACGCTCCCAGTTACTCGGACTTGCAAGCAACTGCGTATATTCAACAATGGCGGAAACCTTAGCTTCTCCCAAATCGGTAAACCTAATTGTATCTCCTACTTTTTTATTTAACAGATTTGCAACAGCTTTTGGTATCACCAAACCTTCATTATCCAAACTCCCTTCGATAACGGGAAGTTTCAGTAAAGAACTGCTTTGATCATTCACGCCTGTAATTCGGACAGATCTTTGATTTAAAGATTGATCACCCTCCAGCCCAAAAAAGGCTTGTTTATCAAGTGCAAGCATGGTTTCCGTCACAATTGGGCTAGTTAAAACTGACGAAACCACATCCTCAGAGTAAGTATGTTCATCGCTTAGAACCCAATAATCCGCATTTGCCACATACATTTCTTCATAATAATCGAAAACATCATTTGTTGTTTTATCTGCAATAAGCATAGATGTTACAAAAGCTATACCTAAGATTATCCCAAGTAGGGAAATGAAAAACCTTTTTTTATTTTGTGTGATATTACGCCATGAAATTCGCCACATATTTAGCATAATCATCATCCTTTCTAGAAATCACTTGATCAATAACACCATCCTTAAAAAGAATAATTCGATCAGCAAACCCAGCTGCGAAAATATCATGCGTTACCATGATGATTGTTTGATTATTCTCTCGATTGAATCTTGATATTAATCCGAGTATTTCTTCGGCTTTACCTCTATCTAAATTTCCTGTTGGTTCATCGGCTAATAGAACAGAAGGATTATTAACTAACGCCCTGGCTATAGCAACTCGTTGTTGTTGACCGCCACTCAGCAAATTAGCACGTTTCCGACCAAGTCCTTTCAATCCGACAGAATCAAGTAGTTCTATAATAATTTGGTTCTTCTTTTTAGTTAAACTACCATCTGCATGAAGAGGGAAAGCTATATTTTCTTCTACACTTAATGTAGGGAGTAGCTGGTAATTCTGAAAAATAAAACCGATATACTTTCTACGAAATATCGTTCTTTCTTTTTCCGTCATATTACTTAAATTACTTTGATTTATCACTATATCTCCTTCAGTAGGGACATCAAGACCCCCTAAAAGTTGTAGTAATGTGCTCTTTCCAGAACCACTTGGGCCCATTACAGCCACAAATTCGCCTTCTTCAACGTTCAAATCAAAACCCTTCAAGACTTGTGTTCTTTCTTGCCCCTGTATAAATTCCTTTTTCAAATTTCTAACTTTAATCATGTTTTAATTCCTCCTATCCTTTCGAAATTATTATATACTAAGTATATAATGCATAAAAGTAAAATCGTTTAAATTTCATTATAAATTATGTATTTTTTATAAAAGACCCCCTAAGTATAATATATACTTAGTATACATTATACATAAATACTGTATAATGATAATAAAGTCGTCACTTTATTCGTAAGCCCGTATTCAAATAACGCATATAAACACGCAGCACCTCCCGGTACTATAAAGGTACTCTGGTAATTCTAGAAATGGTTCCTATACGCGTATGCTACATACTGAGTTTGGTGATCTTCAACTTGCTATCCCTCGAGATCGTAATGGAGAATTTAAACAACAAACCGTAGCGCCCTATCGCCGTTCAAACGATACAATACACTAGAAGCGTTCGTGATTCATATGTTTCAAAAAGGCGTGACAAACGCTGAAATTGCTGATCTCATCGAGCGGATGTATGGTCACCATTACACACCACAAACGATTTCGAACCTCACAAAGGTGATGTCTGAACAAGTTGAGGCGTTTCAAGTTCGTCCCCTTTCTGCACGGTATGCGTGTGTTTATTTAGATGCGACCTATATTGCTTTAAAACGAGAAACAGTCGCAAAAGAGGCTGTTTTTATTGCCGTTGGAATCAGTGAAGATGGCTCAAAAGATGTACTAGGATATACCATTGCACCGACTGAATCAGCGAGCGTATGGAAAGAGGTTCTTCAAGACATTCAAGACCGTGGTGCGGAAGAAATCTTATTATTTGTATCAGATGGTTAAAAGGTATCGCAGATGCCATTCTCTCCATTTATCCAGATGCAAAATACCAAACGTGTTGTGTCCACCTACAACGAAATATTTCTCATAAAGTACGAATTTCTGATCGCCAAAAAATCTGTGACGATTTCAAAAAGGTTTACCGTGCAGATAACTTGGAAAATGCACAGAAAGCGCTCCAAGATTTCATTGAAAAGTGGAAAACACTCTATCCCAAAGTCACAAAACCGTTAGCTGCCAATCCTTATATACTCACGTTCTATAGCTTTCCAAAATCCATTTGGCGTAGTATTTACTCCACCAACTTGATTGAATCATTCAATAAACAAATCAAGAAATATAGCAAGCGTAAGGAGGAATTCCCCAACGAAGAATCGTTAGAACGCGTTCTAGTTTCACAGTTTGAAGAATATAATCAACGGTTCGCCACCAGGTACCATATAGGTTTTGACAAAGCTCGAGCAGAACTTGAAAATCTGTTCAAAACGAAAGAATAAAAGAGCGTCTACAAGAAAAGGAAAAACTTATTTACACAAAATTATTGACGGTACCTAATTTTTCAAAAAGGAGAGTTTATGAATAAGATTATTGTTTTTGTATTAACGATATTTATATTATTCTCAGGATTCGCAACACAAAGTTATGCGTTGTCAGATTCGAAATCTGCGGCAATTCAAGCGTTGCTAGATGATGCCCGTCGTATATCAGGTGTGCCGGGAATGTCAATCTCAATACTTGCTGATGATGAAGTGTTCTACTTTTCTTCAGGGTATGCAAACCGTGAAAGGGGGTTGTCTGCAAGTGAAAATACACTCTATGAGTTAGCCTCGGTCAGTAAAGCTTTTACCGGTATGGGTATTATGCTGTTGGAAGAGCAAGGGCTGCTCTCAATGACTGACCCTGTCCAAAAATATTTACCTTGGTTTACGTTAAAGTATCAAGGGAAACCTGTTGATATGCAAAGCCTTACACTAAATAACTTTCTTCACCATACCAGTGGTCTAACAAATATTAGGCATACTCAAAATATTCCTCAAGGCAATACACCAGATATGTTGCAAAAGACTGTGGAAATGCTCGTGGATGCTGAATTGGCGTTCCCTCCCGGTGAACAGTATAACTATGGAACTGTTAATTATGACGTATTGGGTTTGGTTATTGAGATTGTGTCGCGACAAAGCTATGAAGACTTTATGAGGGAACAGGTATTTCAGCCATTAGGTCTTCACCAGACGTATGTTTATAAAGAAAATGCTCAAGCCACTGGACAGTTAGCGCAGGGCTACCGTTCTTCCTTTTTTATGACAACTCCATTTAAAGCTCCGGATTATGCTGGGAATAAACCCGCAGGCTACATCATTTCTAATACAAAAGATATGGCGCGTTGGATGGGCATACAGATGGGTATCGTGCAAGACATACCCGAAATATTTCACACGGTTATCGAAAAATCACATAAGGGTGATATGTCTGTTTCGGCTGTCAACGATATGTATTATGCGGCAGGTTGGTCGGTAAACGCCGACCAAACGATTATAGAACACACTGGGGGCAATCCAAATTTCAGAACCAAAGTAGCCATACTGCTAAATGAACGAACAGCTGTCTGCTTGCTGAGCAACGGTGCAAATACCAATATAAACCTGGTACTAAAAGTTAAAGATATATTAGACGGCAATCTAACTCAGTCATATGAAATAAGCGGCACACAGCTTTTGGATATCACTTTGTCGTCTATCACAATTATTCTTTGCCTATTGGCCGTTTTGTTATTTCTTTTAGGATTACGCAGAAGGAAAACGAATGAGCGGCAGCCAATGACAAAAAAGAGAATAATCGTAACAATTATTTTCCTGATCGCTACGATTGCCCTGGGTATACTGTGCTGTGCTTTAGATTGGTCAACGATACTTATTTGGCGAACATATAGTGTTCTTACAGCTTTGATTTCGTCAGCATTATTAACAGCCAGCATTACATGGTTTGTATACACTCACCGATAAAATACCTTGCTCCCAAGATAAGCATAATGTTAAGTAATTAAATTTCAATTTATCGGTATGCTTAATTTGAAAAACATAAGACACTTCGGTGTCTTTTTTAATATCATCGACAATTTTCCCAGCCAAACCTAATTACTATTACTTCCACTAACTTGTTCGTTCGGAATAAGGATTTTTAAACAACTATATTATTTATTAAATGACTTTATTGTAAATTAAACAACTTTATTATTTCTGCACACACTCGTAAAAAGGCACGAACATTGATTTAACAACATTCGTGCCTTTTTGGTGTGTTTCCAAACTTCCATTTGGGAACGTTTCTTGAAGTTATAATGTATACTTTATGAATCTCCAATGAACTAAAGTGTTCTTAAATAGAATGGGATTTTTCATAAAACACTACTGTTATTTTGTCGTTTATTCTCTTTGTTTCACCTGTTTTTTTATAACCTAACTTTTCATACAGGTAACAGAGTCCTTCTTCTTGTATTATGGTGTCCAACTCCCATAATTTTGCATCATGGTGTATCTGTTCTATTTTTGCAAAGACTTTTTGGGCTATTCCTTTTCCTTGATGTTCTGGCAATATAAATATAGGACTGACACGATAAGATTTATTGCCCATCTTTACAACTCTAATACCACCAATTGTATCTTCGAAATATTTGATTAAATAATAATCTGTAAAAGGTTGGTTAAACCGAGTATTAATTTTTTCTAAGGATTCGTTGGCAGGGTTTGTATCATAATCTTGATATTTTTCTAGTAAGGGCATAAATGCTTTGACTTGCATTTCATGAATCGTCACGGCATCATCTATATTTGCTTTACATAATGAAACTCCCATAAAATATAAACCTCCTTCTTGATTTCTTTTATTGTAAAATATATACAAAAATTATTCAGCCATTTTTAGATTATACTTTTAAAAAAAGTTCCAAGCGTCGTTTGGTAATCTTTCATAAAAAGTTGTTATTCCACAATCTGGCCCGATTGATGAACAATAAGTTAAACAACACTCTTCAACTAAACTACCCCTTTAGCCATCCATGTAGCGCAAAAACCAGCGCTACACCACAGAAAATGAAAGATGATTAAGTTCTTTCATGGGAGTTGAAGAGCAACAATCTTTCTAAGGAAAACAGCAATCCAAAGGGTATCCACATTATTAAACAATGATAAAAAGTTTTCATACTATTATCCCCTTTGAATTTTTTTAATATTGGTACATTCAAACTTCATAATAAATCAGACGATTAGTGTTACTATCCAAAATACAAACATTGTTTTTTAGGAAAAGTTTAGCATATCAATATCATTTCTGTAAATTATTAACTTTTTTGTGTTGTCATGGTTGCGAATGAGTTCATTGAGGGGTCTGCTTATGATTTAACTGCTCGAATATTTTATACAAATACACCCTTTTTTTTATTTTAAGGCAAATAAAAAACCCCCTATAAATTCTTATTTATAAAGGATTATCTATACTAAGTTTGCTGTCTTTTGTTGAATACGCCCTGAGCAGTAAATATAAACTTTAAAATGTTTATATTTTAACCAATCATATGAACGATGATTTATTTTATAAATTGAATCACATCGTTTGCCCGTTTGTTTGTGCACATCATAGAACTAATGTTCGTTTTTATTCAATAAAAAATGTTTGATTTTAATGGAAATAATTGAAGGAAAGTATCGACGTTGTATACTAGTATTAGTATAATTAAAGTATAGAAAGTAGGTGAATATGTGGAATACTTAGGAACAATAATAGCCCTAGCATTCATTGCTTTACAACTTCATTCAAAATGGCTCGACAACCGGAAGAAGAAGTTAGAAAACAAGAAGCTAGAGCTAGAAATAAGAAAAATGAGACGAGGGGGTTTATCCCCTCCCTCATTACTAAGTATACTACATGCATATGAAAATTTTAAGTATCCTACTCATTGTCTCACTGGTTGCTCTGCTTGCGTTATACATCCAGGGATATTTTTTAAAACGTGAACAAAAAAGATTATTGAAGGAACGTGATGAAGTTGGAAAAAATTCTCAGACCGAAGCAAATAAACGCTGGCAAGAAAAGAATAAAGAGCGTGCAAAGTACATTAGTGCTCGATCTAGGGCACGTAGTTTTATTAAAAATCATGCTTTAGAGGAAGATTTAGATGAGTTTATGGGATTGATATTGGAGCGTAAGCAAATGTTAAATGAAATGAAACTGGACCAAGATGGCATTTAGCTATCTTGGTCCAGTTGTTGTTAAAATATTATTCATCAAACTTTATCTGCATTTATTTCTTCTGGATTCTCTGTACTTTGAATTATAGTTAGTTCAACGTGATTGCAAATTCCGAGTTCGGCGCGCCAGCAAATACAACCGTTCCGCTTTTCGGCAGTTTTATTTTGTTATTGCCGCTCACAACGGTAAAGTTGACGCATACTCCCTTCTCATCATACACCGCGAACGAACTCTTTGATGGCAACGCCACGGTCATCGTTTTCCCTGCTACCTCTTGCGGGATCGTAAACCATTTCGCATGCCCATTTGCTTGCAGCGTAAATTTGGATGATTGGCTTACATCCAGCGGTTTTACGTTGGATTCACTTACGTATAAAGATCCGGACATCTCCATATATTCATCGCCGCCTTCTGTAAAGAAACGGGCTTCCGACGTATCACGGCCACCCATCACAGGTATTTGGAGCTGATGCATCGCCGTGTTAGGGCCTGTAATTTTTCTGCTTTCCCAATAGCCCTCCATGCCTTCCTTGCTATTAATTTGTTGGGTAGGCATCATTAAATATTGCATAGAACTAAATTTCTCGTTCACAAGATAGAACTTGACGCCTTCCCGCTTTGCCCATGCGGCAGTGGTTCCCTTCGATAGCACATTGTCTTCTAGTTTCTCGGCTACATATTGAGTAATCACTACTTGCCCTAAGCCTGGCATCGATATAAATGTGCTCTCCTTCAAATATGTTCGTCTATTCTTCTCTGTGACGAAATTGAACTTGGAGGTACCTTCCGCATTAATAAAGCTTCCATTCGCAGTATATACATATTTTTCTTCTGGATTAGATGGTAAGATCAATTCTCCATTCCTCGTAATATCTATTTTGAATTGACTGAAACTATTGCCATAAAAACCCGCTTTCTTCACTACGTCTTGAGGCATCTTGGCCTTGACCGGTTTGTCAAAGGATTTGTTCGGCTTGATATCCTTAATTGTGCCCTTCTCTTTAAGCGCAGTGAGCAGTAATTCAGTCGCCATCAGTTGATTTGTAGTGCTGCTACCGCCGGATGACAACACAGCCACTGCCATCTTCTGTTCAGGAAGTACAACCAGTGAAGCATGTTGCAGTCCAGTATCGCCGCCTTTAGCCAAGCCCTTTATCCCATATTCACTGAATGGATATAGTTTCACACTATCCCAGCCAAGACCATAGTTGACAATATTATCACCATCCCCTGGCCACATTCCTTTTTTATATTCCTCCTGCTCCATCGCCTTGACTGCCTTATCAGAGAGAATTCCTTTATCCTGTCCCATAAATATTTGTGAGAATCGTACCATATCTTCTGCTGTGGAAGAGATCCCTCCCGTACCAATTACATTCACCGATTCAGTAGGAAGCTGCCCTTGGAACATTGGAAAATAAAGTCCAGCTCGCTTATCGTCTTCCCATTTGTCCTGTGGCGTTTTCGTATGATTTAGCTTTAAGGGTTTTGTAAACCGTTGATGTATAAATTCGGTAAAGCTCATACCGCTGACTCTTTCCACCATAATCTCGGCAAGCGTAAAGCCGTCGTTGCAGTATACCGAGAACGCGCCAGGATTCGCCTTCAATTGCTGGCTGGACAATTGCTGCAACAAGTTATCATGGGCATAGGTATCATTATCATTAAATAAAAATGAATTACTAAGCGTACTACCTTGCAAGCCGGAGGAGTGGTTCAACAGCATACGTGGCGTAATGCTTTTGTAACGCTCGTCTTTCATCTTGAAATCAGGAACATAGTGGACAACAGGAGTATCCAAATCGACTTTTCCTTCGTCGACCAATTTCATCACAGCCGCCGTTGCATACATTTTACTGACTGAACCAATCCCGTATAGGGTATCTTTGGTCAGCGGCTGTTTCCCTTTCATATCGTTCTTGCCTGTCTGACCCGACAAAATTAGTTTACCATTATCAATTAGCGCATACTGCACGCTAGTCGTTTCATAGGATTCCGTGAGTAAAGTAGCCTTCTCTGCCGCAATCTTTTTTAGTTCTTGACTAGCTACTTCTTGGCTAGCTACAACCGTAGCCTGACTGCTAGAAAGCGCCATAGCCCCTGTTGGTAGGCTCATCGTTAACGCTAATGTAGCGGCTAACACCGCAGATAGTTTATTTTTCATAAAAGAATCGCCTCCTTGATTTCTAGATATACACTTCCTAAAACATGCCCCTACAAATAAAATTTTTTTGTCTACTTTAACACCTTGATCCCCCTTCTCTAAGAAATATTTTCCATAAATAGAATATCAAAGTTTTATTTACTCGTAAATACAGTGATAGACTGATAGCATATCGGGCTTAAGACTTATGGTTGATTATGACTAAGCAAATTAAAAAGACCAGCTCGGCTAAATTAGCTTTGCTGGTCATCTCCTATTATGCAGCTACAACATTTGCAACTTGCGCAAGTTTAGCTGTTTTTATTTTATTAGATCCTGCTTTTGCTGCTTCAGCACCAGTAAATGTACCGGTTTTAACTCGCCATAGCTTACCGTCTGGCTCGAAATACGCAACCCAACCAAAACGATGCCCTCTAGCAACCAGAAAAGTACTTCCTGTTCCTGTTCGCTGTCACCAAATATCTTACCTGTTGGATTTTAAACCATAAACAATTCATCTTTGATTTTGTTAATGCGAACCTATAAAAGGACATAAACCAATTCTTAGCTGTAGTGTGGGACGACACTACGGCTTTTTTATTGTATAGGTAACCTCAATTTGCACAAATTAATGTTGAGTGTATCGCACGCACTTATTAGGTTGTGGCGTTGGTTGACCGCCACATCCTCCCTCATTTGTTACTAGGGGTCACTTTCAACTCAGTGACCCTTTTATAGTTTCTTTCCTCAAAGTGTGTAGTAAATATTTGAATGACAAACGTAAAGATATCAATTTTAGTTAGTGTATAATTTTAATAGTTCATGTATTGCTAAACTATTATTATCGTCCAAATTTATAAAATATGGTAATTGCCACTTTTGTGTTGCTATCGCTTGTTTGCTAGTGGGAGTATCCCATTTAGGATATACTCTGATTGCCATTTTCCCCTTTGTACTAGAGGTTCTAAGGATGTTTTGTTGTAAAAGAATCTCTTTTGGAAAAACGAACTGGCCAAATTCACCATTATCATTAAAAGTATTTATTACCAATAAATCAGTGGCATTATCAAATGAGAATGCCTGGTTTTTACTAGTTTCATTCTTTTCCCAAAAGGAAACAAACTGCCCTATCTTAGTAGGTGTTATTTTTGCGACTCTAAATCTAACCGATTTAGAATTTAACTGAAATATCCCAGCTCCATAATCTGAATTTTGAGTTTCTTCTCGGATGTTTTTTATAGTTAAATTATTAGGTTCATAAAGTAATTCATTTACATATGCTAACGTCTTATTAAATTTGTTCATAGTTTTACTCCTTATCTTATTCTAAGATATACCATTATATCATCTGCGGAATTGTCACCGTAATTGTTCATTAAAAAGCTCTATTATAAATCGACCAACATAGTAAAATGCGATGCTTTTATTCAAGCACCGCACTCATGAATTGATTAAAAAATTATTTTGCTTCCATTACTGCAAAGTAATTGTTTTCATTATCCGCAAAGTTAAACACCCTACCTGAAGGCATATTTACAATTTCTCCGACAATAACGTTTTTGTTTAATAAGTCGTTATATAATTTATCGATATCTTCCGAGAAGAACATTAAAGAAGGTGTACCAAGATTCATTTCAGGTTGCATTTTAGCGATTAATTCCTTATTGTGGAGAATAATTCTTGTCGCTGCTTCTTTAGTTGGAGCAATTTCAATCCATTTCATTCCTTGGCCGTTATCTTCCTCTGAAATTACACTAAATCCTACTTTTTCTGTCCAAAACTCTTTTGCTTCATTTTGGTTATTAACATACAACATGATTTGACCGACTTTATTAATCATTGCTTTTTACACTCCCATAAAATGTCTGATTTTCTTACCTAAAAAACTTTTCTATTACTACAGCGACTGCACATGCTCATTCAAACGGTCCCAAGTTTCTGTGATGCCCTGTAGCATGCCCATATCCATAACAGTCTTAAGAGCCTCTTCAGATACATATTCAGCACGGTTTATCAGCTTAGTCTTTCCTCCCAAATCAACGAATTCCAATGTAATCTCGGTCGACGGCATGGAGTCATCCGAATTACCTTCAGCATCCGAAAAATAATCTATATAGCTGATTCTCTCAGGCTCAATTATCTCCTTATAAACCCCTTTTCCCCACGCTTCCATTCCAAAAAAGTCACCTAAATTTTCATCGACGCACTTCATACAGTAGTGCCAAACGCCTCCCGGACGGAAATCAACTGTGCACACTGGAATTTCCCATCC
Organism: Lysinibacillus sp. RC46; assembly: GCF_041262385.1. NCBI lineage: Bacteria > Bacillati > Bacillota > Bacilli > Caryophanales > Bacillaceae > Lysinibacillus > Lysinibacillus sp. RC46. Next base: position 21,124 of record NZ_JBGCCF010000018.1, read on the forward strand.
TCTCGGTCCCCACCAACGTTTCAGATGTTCTGGCTCTTTAAACATCTCGAATAATAAATCTCGTGGGGCATCGAAAACGCGCTCCAGTATAAGTACACGATCGTTTTCTACTCTTGATACCATTGAATTGTTTGACATTGTAATTCCTCCTTGATGATGAAATGGTTTTATGATTTTTCTTTTTTCTGCAATTCCTTCAAATATTCATCTAAATTATCGAATCTTTCTTGCATTACACTCTGGAAGGACTGTACCCAAGAATCCAGCGCTTGGAATGGCTCGGGCCGTAGCTTGTAGATTCGACGGTTAGCTTCAGCCTGCACTTCCACGATCCCGTTGTCGCTAAGTACTTTTAAATGCTTTGAAGTTTGAGGCTGCCTCAATCCCAGTTGGTCGGCAATCTCACCCACAGTTAGAGGACCCTGGCGCAGGAGTTCGACGATATTCAAACGATTTGGTTCAGACAAAGCGCTCAACATCGTTATGTTTACTCCTGGAACTTTCCCTGACATGTCACTCACCTCGTAAAATGATGGTCGCCGGTAAATTATCATCTACCTCAGCACAGGTTTTATGATCCTGTTAGTCACAAATATAACTCAATCGGAATATTCCCATCAAGGAATATTGAAATGTATCTTTATCATTTGAACTAAAGTATTGTTTCTCACTCTAAGTTGTACTTAAAAGCTTCATACGCTTGTCTATTTCTAACATTACTATATACGAAGTAAAAAAATTGATGACTTATGTTCTACGCTTTTGAAAAACTGCAGTACCATTTTCTTTAAGCATTTTAAAAACTGTTTTCCAAACACTATAATTAAGCTTTGGAAAAGATATGTATAGAAACGTTATCCCTTATTTTCCCCCACCTATGAATTATTATGACATCCTCATTTTCAAATAATTCTGAGCTGTAGCTTATAGCTTAATATTACGATCAGCCGTGATTTTCAACTACTTCTTATAATTTCATTCAAATAAAGAGATGAATGCTATAATCCATATACCTATCACAAGTATTAAAAACCACCAGCCCGTAAACTTTACGAACTTTTTTAAAAATGGTTTCTCAGTAAATTTATCTGAAAAGGAACTCATTTTTAAGAAATCTTCAGGAAACTTCAACAACATGTAAGAAAAACTGCCGAAAATTAAAGTAACCAATATTGCCATAATAAACATTGTACCTACTCCTAAACTTTAAGTTTTTACGTCACTTAATAATTATATTATTTAGCAACTAGATTGCACATTAGAAAATTCAAGAGCTAGTCTACAATTACGTTCTAGAATCGACATATACAGATGATACATTGTTCAGTAAAATTAATATCCTTCTTACAGTATCTCTCCACGTTTTTGGCATCTTCGTAAAAATCGTATACATTGCCGCAATTTACACAAAACAATTCAAGAATCAACATAAGAAACTCCAATAAAGTTCGTATGAATCTGACATTAGGAGCAAATGCTGTAGGTATGTTCTAAAGTCTAAAACAGCAACTTCTCTTACTGCTTCAAATAAATACACAATGGCAGCATTAGCTCAGAACATCACAAAGAAAAAAACTCCATCACCTTCTATAGGAGGAAAAAAATGAATATAAAATTACGGCTTAAAATAATGATTTTTCTACAGTTTTTTATTTGGGGATCTTGGCTTGTTACATTTGGCTCTTATATGATCAATACGTTGAATTTTACTGGCGCGCAAGTTGGAATTGTGTATAGTTCTAACGGTCTTGCAGCCATTATTATGCCAAGTTTAATCGGTATTATTGCAGATCGGTGGGTAAAAGCAAATGTGTTATACGGAATATTACATTTCCTCGGTGCCATTACCTTATTTACCGCTGCTGAAATTTCAGATCCTACAATGATGTTTTGGGTAATGCTCTTTAACTCAATCTTTTATATGCCAACACTTGCATTATCGAATACAATTTCTTATTATTACTTGGAAAATAAAGGATTTGATGTTGTAAAGGACTTCCCACCTATTCGTGTCTATGGGACAATTGGTTTTATTCTTGCGATGTGGATTATTAGTCTTGCCAAAATTGAATTAAGTAATATTCAGCTATTTATAGCTAGCGGCTCTTCGTTGCTACTTGCACTATATACAATTTCTCTTCCTGCCTGCCCACCTTCTAATGCAATTAAGGACAAGTCGCTGGTAAGCCTTTTGGGACTAGACGCTTTTGTTCTTTTTAAAGATAAAAAAATGGCGTTGTTTTTAATTTTTGCAATGCTATTAGGTGTTGCGCTTCAAATTACTAATACATTTGGTGATCCATTTTTACACGACTTTGCCTTGAACCCTGATTATAAAAATAGCTTTGCGGTAAAATATCCAGCTATTTTATTATCAGTGTCACAAATTTCAGAGGTATTCTTTATTCTGACCATTCCATTTTTCTTAGGTAAGTATGGCATTAAAAAAGTAATACTGATCAGTATGGTGGGATGGACATTACGTTTTGTTTTCTTTGGGTATGGGAGCCCTGTTGGCGGAGGATTTTTCCTATTATTATTATCAATGATTGTTTACGGCTGCGCCTTTGATTTCTTTAATATTTCGGGAGCCATTTTTATGGAAAAAGAAGTCGACCACCGCATTCGTGGTAGTGCTCAAGGATTATTTAGTACAATGGTCAATGGCATAGGCGCCTATTTAGGAGCTGTTATTAGTGGAAAAGTAGTTGATTATTTTACAGTTGATGGAGTCAGGAATTGGCAATATATTTGGTTGTTCTTTGGAGCGTATACCCTCGTTTTGGCAATCATTTTTGCAATAATTTTTAAATATAATCATGACAGCAGTGCAATGAAAAACACTGTGAAACAGTGATTTAAAAGGAAATTCAGAAAGAGCCTTACCTTTGGTGATGGCTCTTTTACTGTACTTTTAAAGTTTGTCCTCATGAATGGTTAGGTTAGATGGATTGACGTTTTCTCCACTCTTCAAGAGACATCTCATTAAAACTCTCAACATCATCTAGTCTCAGCGGTGTAATTAATTCTAATGAATTACCATCTGGATCTGAAAAGTAAATTGCAGCATGTGCATGTGGAATATTTGACAGTACTAAAGGTTGATGTTCGGAAGCAAGGCCAAATTCAGTTCGAACTTCAATGCCAATTGAAGACAACCACTCTTTTACATGATCAAGATCTTCTTCTTCAATTTTAAACGCCAAATGTCGGATCGATGGATGGTAGTTTACATGAACACTATCATTTTCCCATAAACCTAACCAGCTTTCTCCTTTAACGATCCAAAAGAAAGCAACTTTTCCTTTTTTATAGGCTAGTTCCAACCCTAATTTTTTATAAAATACAATTGAGTTTTCTAAATTACTAACTAGTAAATGTGCTTCGTATAAACCTTTTATCATGTCAATATTCTCCTATTTCATCACTATTTATGAAATAGTATATTAAAGCACAAACCATTTACATCAACCTTTTGTCTGAAACATTAATAATTTCCATTAATTTAATTTCATCCTAGCTCCTTCTCAAAATCGGTATAGCAATTTACTAGATTGTTTCTTAGTAACCAAATTAAATACCAGCTGTAGATGTATCAATTGCGACAACAACTATAGCTTTTGCCCTTTGAAAATTATCACCGGTCCATCAATTAGCACACACTAGTGTAACTTTTTCTCCATTCATATTTCCCTCTAATAAATGAATAGACACTCAGTATGTTTTTCTATTATCATAAAGTACAACTACTACTTTTTGTAGATAAAAAATGAATATCAGAGAAATTTTAGCGCATTTCAGAAACCAAGGGGGTTTTTTTTAATGGGGAGAGTCCAACAACTTGCACCAAATTTTTATTGTATTGATACACATGATTTAAATCGTGAACAGCGTACAAGCTCTTATTTGCTTATCGATGAAAAAATTACATTAATCGAGACTTCTGCTAGTCCTTCTATGCCATATATAATAGAAGGTTTAGATGAGTTACATATTGATCTAGAGGATATTCAATATGTAATTGTTACACATATCCATTTAGACCATGCTGGCGGTGCAGGCTTGTTTTTACAAAGCTGTCCAAATGCCAAATTCGTTGTACATCCACGAGGTGTATCTCATATGGTGGATCCTAGTCGTCTAATTGCCAGTGCAAAGAGTGTTTACGGGGCGGAGTTCGATCGTCTTTTTGATCCGATTGTCCCTATCGATGCTGAACGCATTATAGAGATCGGACATGAGGAAGTACTATCTTTAGGTCAACATCAGCTAACGTTTTATCATACAGAAGGTCATGCAAAGCATCATGTTTCGATGCTTTATTCTGCTACGAATGGATTGTTTGTTGGAGATACAACTGGTGTACGTTATCCAGAAATGGAGAGCGAATCAATTGATTTAATTATTCCCTCCACTTCACCGAATCAGTATGACCCAGATACAATGGAGCAATCTATCCAACTTTATGAAAAGTTAAATGCTACAGAATTGTATTTCGGCCATTTCGGTGCTTATAAAAATCCAACTGAAGCTTACAGACAAGTACGCTACTGGACACCATTATTTCTAGCTGAAGGGAAAAAAGCGTTATTGGTATCTAGTGATTTTAAAGAACAAGTACAATTTTTAGATACCCGCTTAAAGGCTCTTTTGTACAACTATTTACAGGAAAATGGCATCGCAGAAAATCATCCGGTTTATCAAACAATCCCATTCGATACTATTGTTTCGTCAATGGGGATTCTGGATTACTTAGAGAAAAAGAATTCCCAAAATTAAAGCAAACTTAACTGGAGAGGAGTAATCCTCTCTGTTTCTTTTATGTTCTTTTTTCTTCAACTGTTACGATATGTTTGATTTCAGCAGGCAAGCAAGCGAGTTCTGATTTAAAGAACTCTGGGAATAGAAAGGCATCCTGAAGATTCGAAATAGGTAACCATTCTAACCTTTCTTCAATACCATCACTGGTGTAGCTTTCACACTCTACTTCGACTTCATTTGATTTCATTAAATAAAAGAATGCTATTTCATGAAATTGGGTTTCTCCATATGTACCACTTTGAACAGGAAAAAAATTTTCATGAATATACACTAAACGATCAACTTCAAAATGCACTTTGGTTTCTTCAAAGCATTCGCGGATAATGGCTTCTTCTAACGTTTCCTGTAATTTCACTCTTCCCCCAACGGAGTAGTAATAAGAGTCGCGATTATTTCTAACCATCAGCACTTTATCATCTCGGAGAATGATTGCACCCACCCTCATATTGAACACACCATCTTTAGTTGGGAATGTGATATCATGTTTTTCTTTATCCATCAGAATCTCCTACCTTTCAAAAGTTAAATCTATCACGTTATATCGCTACCTTTTCTCGATATTGCATACATGAACAGACTCCAAACGAAATGGTCAATATAGAATTGCTGGATGCTTACAGTCATAACCGTATTTATTTGCAGTCACCATAAGAACAAGACTAAATTGATTTGTTGCGAAGTGAAATGTTAAATCGAATGAAAGAAAGAGCAAAGGCTATAGGAATTCTATTAATCTAATAACGAGAAAAACCGCACAAGTTTTGGTGGCAAGACGTTTCTGTCGTATCATTCAAAGTTAATTCCTTCTACTCAAGGTAGAGTATTAAACAAGTTAAAGCGTTTCCTCCTCGACATGATATCCATACTGTACAAGTAACAAGATTTGACCATTATCGGTACTTATATCAGCAACATCGGTATAGTAGCATTAGCATTGGAACTAAACTGGCCAATACAAAATAAAAACTAACGAAAACAACATAAAAATAATAATTTTATTGACATATATATTAAACGTCATAATCATCCTGTCAATACATATTTTGTAATATACAGGAATTAAGAGGTGATAAAATGATATTAAAAAACAAATATATTAGGTTTTTTATCTTTTCGCATATAGCAATTATAGCAATTGCTATATACAATATTTCATTTCTTAATAGAATCTTGGTGGATATTTTAGTAGCTTTTCTATTTTCCATAATTTCTGATTTTGCTTTTCAAAATAAAAAATTTCGAGACTATTCATTATTACAGAAAATTTCCCTCTTTGTAATGGCTGTGGGAATATTTATAACAGTTTTCATATCTGTTTCTATTTAAACTTGATTTGCTTACCACAAGATATAAAGATTCAAAACTAGAGCAAGCTGCCCTCTCTCCCTGATAAATAAGCATAGATTACTTCAATTAAAAACTTTGTATTATAGGGCCAGACGAATACGTATACAGATGTAGCCACTTTTAAATCTTAAAGGAATTGTTTTAATCAAAATCGAATATAGAAAATATAGGAAACTAAATAAAATAAGAGGTGAGATAAATGAACGATACGTTTTATAGTAAACACTTTCAGCTAGACCGAATTGGTAAAGGTATATATGCAGCAATAGCTAAAGATGGTGGTGGAGCTGTAGGAAATGCCGGTTTTGTGGATCTAGGCGATAAAATTATTATTTTTGATACATTTAACACTCAACAAGCATCTGAAGACTTAAAGTTCGTTGCTGAAAAAATAACAAACCGACCTGTTACATGGGTTATTAACAGCCATTGGCATGGCGATCATATTCGAGGCAACCAAACATTTAAAGATTCAATTATTATTTCAAGTCAAATTACATACTCAAAAATAAGAGATGTCCATCCCTCAAGATTCAGTAAACAGAAAAATGATATTCAAGGTTTAAAAGGCTATATTCTATCCTTAAAAGACCAACTAAATCAAACTAATGATCCCCAAATACAATACCAAATAAATTCTCTAAATGAATTAAAAGATTCTTTACCAACTTTGGAATTAGTTTTACCGAACCAAACATTTATAAATGAAATAACCTTTCAGGGAACACAACGTTGTGCAAAGCTTTTCACGTTAGGAGGAGGCCATTCATTTTGTGATGCAATGCTTTATATTCCTGATGAGAAAGTAATATTTATGGGTGATTTATTATTTGTGAATTGTCACCCAACGTTTTTTGAAGAGTCTGATCCTGTGAAATGGAGCAATATTTTAAAAAAAGTTGGACGACTAGAAATTGACGTGGCAGTACCCGGACACGGTCCAATAGGTACAAAAGAAGATATCTCAAAAATAATCAATTATATTTCTGAATTAACTACTATTGCAGAAAAGAGCAAGCAGAATGAGGATATTGAAATTCCTGAAATCTATAAAGATTGGCGTTCACCTGAGATTTACCAGCAAAATATAGAACAACTAAAAGCATTGTCAACCAATTAAAGAGAGGGCGTAGTATTTTGTCCTCTCTTAGTCTTATATATGAGCCAAGACAGATTGAAAAGCCTGCTCCTCCCTATCAAAAAAGGATTACAGATAAAACAAATTTAACCATTTACTCGAATTGTTGATTTTGTGGAATTTGTGCATTAGGACATCGTTTTTTTAACTCTAAAATAAACTTCATTTTATCTTTTGGTAAAATTTTTATACTACCATGAGCTGCTGTTTCGTAAAATATTTCCAGTCCCTTTTCAGATGATGAAATTTGATAACCAGTATACTTATCTGTCGTTGGAGAAACCCTTGTTATACTTTGATACGGAATCTTACTTTTGAATGGACCACCTTTAACTAAGAGATACTTTTCACAGAAAACAAACTTGATAGAATTTGCGTACCACCAAATAAAAACTAGTGAAACAATAAAGGCCGTTGACATAATAATAACCGTTAATAAAGATGTGATGATCGGAAGAAGTGATATAGCGCCAAATATCCAAATCAATAAAAAAATCATTATTGCTAAATTAATATTTGTTTTTGCATGATAAACCATAAGAGTTATCCCACCATTCTTATTAATTTTCTCTAAAATTCACTTACTATTATTAAATCAATAGGCAGTGGTTTCGCAAGTATAAGAACATTCTTTTAAGTGCTTTTTAATAATGGTGTTTTGATAAAAATCGAACTTTAATAATAACTTTTAGCCGATTTTGAAATAGAAAGCAAACGTCCAAGCAGTAATCGCCGACCCTAGAATAAGGGCGTGGAGAATCATATGCTCCAGGTTGGGACGCGGATTATTTTTTATACGAGGGAGTATGGTAATGGTGTTCGAAAAAATCCTTTCGTATACTTGCTGCCATGTCTCGTTATTCGGCATTTTATAAACCATCACACCTGTCAAATAAGGAATCCACCAGTTAAAAATTGCCCCAATCAAAACAAGGGTCCATACAAATCCACTAATGCCGAACCATACGGACTCGCGGCTTAAAGAAAGCAAGATAGGGATCATCATAATTATGCCGTTCACCAACGCCTCATTGCGGCGCTCTTTGGCTGAGTAATGACGTACTCCGTTAAAAGGATAAAAATCAATCCATGTTGTAAGTTGATGATAAAGCAACGTTGCAACTTGCAATAGCAATAAATAAAAAAACATGATTGTTCCTCCTGTCATTGTTACTCATACTTTTGTTCGAATCCATTGATCAATGCAGTGAGACCTACTTCGAACCATTGATTATAGTATTCCGCTGGCGCTGTGGGACGATCAGGCCAATTACCTACCTCCGCAAGTGCATGACCAATAACAAAGACGGCGATCGACTGGATGATGAAAAGAACTTCTTCGGGACTTGCCTTTGTCTTTTCCATTACAGCAATTAATGGGACAGCCAATTTAGCGCCCGTCTTTTCAGAAACGGAGTGAATGGCCACTAATGGAACCACCCCCGGATGCGCTTTCAATATGTTTCTGAAATTAGTTGCAAAAGAATGGAACGTCTGCGTCCATGGCAGCACAGTTGCTTCGTCAACAACAGCTTTTATACTCACAGCATCGATAACCTGTTGTATAAGTGCTTCTTTATTTGGTACATGATGATAAAGGGATGCCGCTTCTACACAGATCCCATTTTCTTCCTTTTCAAACTTAGATAGCAAGTCATTGCTCTTTTAACCTCTCTAAAGCTGATTGAAAATCCTGGCTCTTCCCTACCTGACGGAAATCTTTAAAAGGGTTGCTCACATTTTTCATTCGCTCCAGTACAGCAGGAATAGTAAAGAGATCTGGTGTTAAATGCTCATTGACCTCTTCCCAATGTAATGGCGTTGCCACTAAGCCCTTTTCGTTGCCACGAGTTGAATATGGAGCAATAATCGTCTTGCCTTCTGCATGCTGCACATAATCTAAATATAATTTTTGATGTCTATTCTTCTTTAAACGCTCGATCGTATACAATTCCGGTTTTTGCTCACATAAAAAACGACAGACAAATTCAGTAAATACTCGCACCTCTTCATAAGTAAAGGCATTTTCAGGTAACGGTATATATAGCTGTATTCCCTTACCTCCCGACGTTTTAACAAAAGATTGCAGCTTAAAATAATCGATAATTCCCTTTAAATCCAGGGCTCCAGTAACAGCAAGTGAAAATTGCTCAACGGAAGGAGGATCTAGATCGAAAACAATCTCAGTTGGACGCTCTGTTTGTAACGTTTGGAATGGAATATGCAGCTCTAGTGCAAGCTGATTGCCTAGCCACAATAATGCTTCAAGATTGTTACATACTAGATAATGAATATCGTCCATCCATCCTGTTGCAACAAATTCAGGTATTTTCTCAGGACTACTTTTTTGATAAAAGCTTTCACCCGGGACTCCATGAGGAAATCGAATTAGCGTTAGTGGTCGATCTCGTAAAAAAGGTAGCAAATACGGAGAAATCATTTGCAAATAGTGCAAATAACCATCCTTCGTAATACCGATTTCAGGCCAAACAGGCTTATCAGGATGCGTAATCTGAACAATATCTGGAATAGGAAAAAGTTGACGTTGCATATGCTGCCAATGACAATCCTCTGGCAACATCTCCAGTCGAAATGCATGGAAACGCGGTTCTCGACATTTACTCCCATCGAAATCAATACAGGCGATATCAAGACAAATGGATGGCTCCAGCTCCCATGTTTCATTATTCCTCTGTCCATTTGTTTGAAAAAAAGCAATGAGCGTTTTCCGTTCTTCCTCTGACATTCCATGTTTAAATATAACTACTTCAACTAGCTCTCCCTGTTGATAAATACTACCATGAAAATAACCATTACCATGATCATATTTCGTCACTATTACCGTAACATATCTCCAATTTTTTATTTTTAACCAATGTGTCGAGCGTGTATCTCCTATCCATTTACTCGTTATCTTCTTTGCAACCATTCCCTCTCCATTGTAAACTTTTATAGCCTGCCAAAGAGGCTCACTATGCTCCACACAGTTAATCACTTGCAAAGGACATTGATCCTCATAATTGACAGTCGCCGGGAGCTTTAAATTTGTAAAAAGCTTAGAAAGTTGCTGTTTGCGTGTTTTTAAATATTTATTTGTCAGCGACTCCCCTTTATAGCTCAGTAAATCAAACGCAATATAATGACAAGGAAAATCTTTTGCATGAGTAGCAATAACTTCTTTGTTTTGCATCCGCCCTCTTTTTTGAACAAGTGAAAAATCACTTTTAAAGTTATTCGTTAAACAAACTAATTCACCATCCAACGTTAATGGTAAAAACTTTTTAATTTTATTAAATATGCTGTTACAAAAATCAAGTATCTCCGGAAACAGGTGAGTTAAATTATTGCCATTTCTGCTTATTAACAATGGCTGTTCGTCCCAAACTAACATACATCTAAATCCATCATATTTTGTTTCGTACAACCACTCCTCACCTATAGGCGTCTCGAGCACTTCTGTTAATAGCATTGGTTTCATTTTAAATACCTACTTTGCTTTTTACCTTCAGTTTTTGATGATTTCACTTTAAGATACATAAAAATAAGCAAAATATATCATAGTAAGAAAAACGAGGTGATACAAATGCATACAGTTTGGAAAGGCAGTATCTCATTTGGTCTAGTCAATATACCAGTAAAACTTCATGCCGCAACAGAAAATAAAGACATTAAATTGCGCCAGCTCCATAAAGAATGTCATACACCTATTAGCTATAAAAAAGTTTGTGAAGGCTGTAACCAAGAAGTAAAAGATGAGGACATTGTGAAGGCTTATGAATACGCAAAAAATAAGTTTGTCGTATTAGATCCAGAAGAATTAGAGAACTTGCGGAAGGAAAATGAAGATAAGGCCGTTGAAATCATTGATTTTGTAAAATTAACTGAAATCGATCCTATTTATTTTGAACGTACTTATTTTTTATCCCCTGATTCGACTGGCGGAAAGGCTTATGCCCTATTACGTCAAACATTAGAACAATCCGGAAAAATAGGTGTGGCAAAAATTATTATCCGTTCAAAAGAACAATTAGCAATTGTCCGTGTTTATCAAAATGCATTAGTAATGGAAACGATTCATTACCCCGATGAAGTAAGGAGTGTTGCTGATGTTCCAAGTATTCCAAGTGAACAAAACATTGTTCCAAAAGAGCTAGAAACCGCACTCATGCTAGTTGATCAATTAACAACAGAATTTAATCCAGAAAAATATACTGATGACTATCGCAATGCTTTAATGGAGCTTATAGAGGAGAAAAAAGCTACAAATACAATCTCGACTAGCGATAAACGTCCAGTACCTGATAACGTTACGGACTTAATGACAGCACTTCAAGCTTCCTTAGAAAAAACGAAGAAGCCAACAACAAGAAAACGGGCAACGAAAACGAAGAAAAATGCTTAAAAAGTACATGTAAGAAGCGTATCCATTATTTTTTGGATATGCTTTTTTTAAGAATCTCCCTTTTATTTGTTACTACCAATAGCTTGTCACAATACATTCCATATTTGTGATAAAAATTAGGTTTGCCTATCTCCTCAAAATGACGATTCCATTTAAACATTTTTATAAAAATTGATAAGGTCGGTTTGTAATTGGACTTTTCCAAACCGATTTTTTGTAACGTAAATCTCTTTATTATTCGATAGATTCTGATTAAATAATTCGTATCTAAGAAAATAATTAAATCGGCATTCAAAAAGCTTTGCGCAACCCAGTCCTCATTATGAACGCCCTCAATAATCCACGCTTCCGTAAGAATAATATTATTCAAATAATCAACTTTTTGTTGCTCGGTTCTTCTAATATCACCAGAATTTTGTCTTTTCCAAACAACATTATCTAATTCATAATAAGGAATATTTAATGTCGTAGATAGCTCTTTCGCTAAAGTAGTTTTTCCACTCCCAACAGAGCCAATGATATGTATTTTGCGCGGAAATTTCTTGTTCAAATTAACCCACCTTTCCTTTATAGCTTGTTAATTTTGTGGCTCATCACCATAACGTGGGGTTAATTTCCGTTCCGGCTGGGCGCTTTCCTAGGGGCGTCCGATGAGCAGCCTGGGCCAGCAGATGTTTTTTGTCCGAAAGCGTAGTGCTAACATAGCGGCAGCAACGTGTTTTGTCTATGCGAAAGCGAAGCGACAACAAAAGGGTTTTATCTGCGCGAAAGCGAAGGCAGTGGCAACAACATGATGTTGGTTACGAAGTCGTTATCACTGTTGTTTTGCACTGAGCCTTCGTTCCCCTACTTGCCCTCATCTGTGACGCTAATCCCTATGGGGTCGCCCTACCTCTACCTCAATCAACCTATTACAGTAAATTGGCAATTGATTGGATAGATCCTAATGGAGATGTTATCAATCTTTCTTTAGGAAGTCGAGAAGACAATTCAAAATTGCTCAGTGCTATATAAAGAGCTCATTCTAAAAATTAATTTATTATTGTAGCTGCGATTACACATTTATTGGTTAAAATGTATATAATAGATGTAAAGATATCTTTACTTTCAGACGCAGGGGAAGGATGATTTTAATTTTAGAAGCTTGGAATCATTTTACTTTAGGAGTTAATAAAGATGGTTAAAAATAATATCAAATTATTTAGAACTGAAGCTGGATTAACACAAGAACAATTTGCTAAGAAACTAAGAATAACGAGACAAACAGTTATTGCTATAGAAAATCACCATTACAATCCTAGTTTAGAGTTGGCTCTTAAAATTTCCGAATTTTTCAATACGAATGTAGAGAGTATTTTCATTTTGGAGGAGGATGAGTCTAGTGCAAACTAACAGAAAAAACCGATAAGTATTTGGTTGAGCGTTGCGACTCTAGTTGTAATTAATTTGTTTGTTGCTCTATTTGAACACCCATACTCATACGGGAATATACCAATGAGTATAATCATGCTTTTTGGAGTTATCCGATATAATATGAAAACAAAACAAATGGACACAGAGAACGAGATAATTGAAGACGAACGCACAATTCAAAATAGGAATAGGTACAATCAAATTTTACTTTTCTGGTCGATCATCATTGTATTAGCTGTTCTAGCTATACTACTTCTAAATGGTATTAAATCTGTTTCAATAGAGCACATTATTTTAGCTTTTTGTATTATATTGCTCGGAGGTTTTACATTCAACAGTTACCTTTCAAAGAAAAAATAGGCGCTCAGAAAATGGGCACTTTTTTTAAAATTTGAATGGAGCACAAATTTTAGAAGCACAGAGATTACAAGTAGTTTTTTACATTTTTCTGATTTCCTACTTCAACTATCCTGCTTCGTTAGTTGGAGAGGAAAAAGTTGGAATCACTGTGAAATCCCAGCCTGAAGTAAAACCCCCTGTTAGTTTAGCAACTCGCTTTACGTATCCTAATTTTTTAATTGTTTGGTATTTATAAAAAATGCTGTTCCTATTATAAATATACCTAAACAAACGAACATAGCAATCCCTGAATATTCATCATCAAATATTGTTGTGTTAACCAAAATAACTAACATCATTAGTACAAAAGATACATATAAGCCTTTAATGTATTTCATAAGTTATACCTCCTTTTAAAACCTTAATAGCAGTCTTATTCTTTTACTATTCAAATTATTGGCGATATTTCATTTTTATTTTAACACTAATTTCCTTTATTTGATATTTAAATACAAAAGTGCCCACGCTTGTTCAACTAAACTGCACCGTTAGCACCCATGTAGCAAAACCAGCGCGCACCACAGAAGATTAAAATGTACTCAGTACAGTTATAGAATACTACGGCTGGGAGAAGAAGGTCGATAAACTATCGTACCTGCGATGAACTTCGATTGAAATTGCTTTATCAGCTTCTAAAGGGACCTTTATCACTGCAAGAGATGAGTGTACAGTTTAATACTTCTAAAACAACACTGCATCACCAACTTTCTATATTAAAAGCTTTTCTTCACATAATTAAACAATTTAAATATACGCAAATTATCAGTCAAAGTGATACGGAACGGGAATCAACACCACATTTATTATGAGAAACTAATTTGTGCGAATATTGGATTTATTATACAATATTTCTTAAATAAAGATAAAGGTGAAGGAGTTAGAGGTATGTATCAAAATGAGTTTAGTGGAAATTTAGAGAAATATAAAAACCCTATTGAATATGATGTACTTCATGAAAATTATAACGTGGATTTATATTTTATTGAAAATCATCTCAAGAAGAATAGCGGTACGATAATTGAATTAGCCTGTGGCACAGGTCGCTTAGCTATTCCGCTAGCCAAGCAAGGATTCAATGTTTATGCAGTAGATATCCATGAAGGGATGCTTCAATTGGCAATTGAAAAAGCGAAAAAGCACAATGTCCATGTGCATTTTACAGTGCAAGACTGCACGCAGCTTCAATTATCGATCACATCAAATTTTATCTATATGACAGGTAATTCATTTCAACATTTTCTAAGTAACGAAAGTCAAAATGCTTTATTCCATTCCGTTAAAAAGCACTTAAATCCAGGTGGAGAATTCGTATTTGATACGAGAAACGCTCTTCTAAGCGAACTGTCTACCGTGGATGAATACGAAGAAAGTTCAGTCAACAGTAAAGGTGAAAAACTAACTATTCAGCATCGTGACGAATATGACCCTATCACACAAATCTTAACTTGCCGTTCTAAAAATAAACTAGAACACTCTATTTCCGAAGATTCAATTCGACTTCGCTATACATATCCAATGGAAATGAAGAGGCTATTAGAACAAAATGGGTTTGAAATGTTGCACATATATGGTTCGTGGAACAAAAGTGACTTTACAAAAAATAGTCCATCTATGATTGTACACGCACGGTTACAAAAATAAAATCGCAAAACACAAACATTTGTTCTATATTCTGTTATTTATGTTATAATTAAGAAAAAATTAGGAGCTAAATCGATGAAAAACATTCGTGAACGCATGGAGCATTACCATATTACAGGTTTAAGTCTTGTAGCTATCGAAAAGGGAAAAATCAGTAAGACAGATACTTTTGGAGTTCTGGAGGCAGGTACCGATAAAATAATTAATGAGCACTCCATTTTCAACGCTTGTTCTATCAGTAAGTTTCTAACAAGCATTTTAGTGATGAAATTGGTGGTACAAGGGATTGTAGACTTAGATGAAGATGTCAATAAAAAACTAGTTTCATGGAAGGTTCCTGACAATCCATTTACAAAGCATAAAAAAGTTACATTACGCAACTTACTATGTCATCAATCTGGGATTGTGGACCCTGAAGGCAGCTTTATGCCCGTAGAATCATTCAAAGAAATGCCATCCATGGTAGAAATAATGAGTGGTACAACTCCTCCTTATTGCCCTACCTCTATTGAAGTGACTGTTGAACCTGAAAGTGAATTTCATTATTCTGATGCAGGCTTTTGTCTTATTCAGTTATTAATAGAAGATATAACGCAAGAAACGTTTTCTCATCTCATGGATGATTTTATTTTTAAGCCATTGGGCATGGCAAACAGTACATTTTCTACCTCTCTTTCAACATCAAATATGGATAACTTTGCATGTGGCCATGATCAAAATGGAGCTTTAATTCCAGGGAAATATTCTATTTATCCTTATCTTGCTGCTTGTGGTATATGGACTACCCCTAGCGATTTGACAAAATTATTACTAGATATTATGAATGCTGTCAAAGGGCAAAGTAAAATTGGTATTACTACAAAACAAGCAAAAGAACTGTTCCGTTCACAAGGATGTAAGGAATGGACGGGCCTAGGCGTATTTCTAGATGGCACGGACGAGAAGCTCGAATTTTCCTCTCTTGGCTGGGGTGTTGGATTTCAATGTATGCTAGTAGCCTATCCATACCTCGAAAAAGGGATAGTTATGATGACTAATACTGATACAGGTATGCATCAAATGAAGGGAATCATGGGTGAAATCTATCATGCACTTTACTAATAGCAGAAAAAGAGGCTGGAACATCAAGCCTCTTTCATCACCTTATAATGCATTTGCACCATTTGCCCATAGCGTTGGGTATTTATTAACTTTAAATCTTGATATGGATTATGATCCTTAAACAATGGAATTCCTGAACCTAAAAGATGCGGTGTAACCGTAATAATTAATTCATCTATTAACTGCGCTTTCATAAAGGCATCGAGAATTGCCGCTCCACCAACCATCCAAATTTTAGAGCCTTCCTGTTCCCTTAATTTTTTCGTAAACGCTACTACATCTTCATTCACAAACTCAACATGTTCGTTTTCACCACTTTGTGATGTTGTGAATACATAACATTTCTTATCGAGATATGGAAAAGAATCAATATGGTCTACAACTTGAGACTCCCACGACTAAAGTCGCAAGCCCTATACCTTACGGTTTGACGGGTGGGATTCTTGAATGACTACGCGTTCGCAGTCCATTTCTGTTTTGAACAGCCTTCAAGATGAGGGGATCTCATTACCCTTCCTAAGACAGTGCATATAGCATCTTAGGCTGATTGACTGTTACCATCAATCACAGGTGCATATCGAATATTCATTGCACCGACTAAATCACGATGTTTTTCGAATCCACATTTACACTTATATATTCTATCTTGTGCCTTATTCTTTTCGGAACATTTCGGGCATGTTTGACTTGTGTACGCAGGATTCACAAATTCAACTTTAATACCTCCTAGGTTCGCTTTGTACGCAATGAATTGAGCAAGACGATAGAATGACCAGTTGTGCAGATTCTTTTCGTTTTTACGGCTTGTTCTTGCCGTCTGCCTGATGTTCGTTAGTTGTTCTAAGCGAATGACAGAAATATTATTTTCTTTAGCGAAATTAACAATCGCACGACTAACCTTATGGTCTTGGTTTTTCATGTATCGCTGTTCTTTATCATCAAGATTGCGAATAGCATTTAATTTCTTTAATTTGCCTAACTTCTTACGTTTGGATTTAAACTTACGTCTGACAGATTTATTTTGTCTACCCTTTCCAAAGAAACGAGCGCTTCCATCTTCTGTCACTGCAACAGCAGGGACTTTCAAACCCAAATCTACCCCCATTATCTTTGTTCCTGTTTTTTCACTTGTAGGAATGGTGACAGATATTTGTGCCATCCATTTATTCGCTTTTTTCGTGATACGAAGAGTACCTAATTTGTGTTTCAACAAATCAAAATTGCGGTTTTCTTTATCGACCAACAA
Organism: Lysinibacillus sp. RC46; assembly: GCF_041262385.1. Taxonomy (NCBI): domain Bacteria; kingdom Bacillati; phylum Bacillota; class Bacilli; order Caryophanales; family Bacillaceae; genus Lysinibacillus; species Lysinibacillus sp. RC46. Next base: position 38,632 of record NZ_JBGCCF010000018.1, read on the forward strand.
AGCACGAATAGGTGTTTTAATTGCCTTACCTTCCATCATGATGGGCATTGAAATGTGCGTGAAATCAAAAGAATAGTTTTGGTTATTCCAAATACACACTGGCTTCTTTAACACAGGAACAACCTTGAATTTATTTTTCTTCACTTTCTTAAACACACTTTTAGCGTCTTTAATCGCTTGGTTTTTAACAGCACTTGGCAGGTCGGCAGAAATATCCTTGCTTGATTTCTTTGTACTTTTCTTTTCTGCAACCATTTCAGAAACAAGGGAATTGATTGTATACACATACAATTGACTCATATTCTGCAAAATGGAAGCCTGTTCTTTTGTTGGAAGCAGTTTGACTTTAACAGTTATTGTTTGCGACATTGTTCTTCACCTCAATCTCTAATTAATCTAGCTTTTTTACTCTTCTAAAATTGCTTCTCTAATTATCAACCATGAACTGAAATGTGGAATTTACCGAATTTTCAGTCTTTATAAAATTGCGCAAACCACAATTACTACATTTAACTTGCATAGTATTCCCCCCTTGTTTTTTGTTGTTCCACATAATGCTTGATGATTTCACTCGATATGTTTCCTGCGGTAGATACAAAATAGGAACGTGTCCATTGGCTTGGCAAATGTTGAAGATGAGGAAATTCCTCTCTCAACTTAAATTTATCAGTTTTATTTATAAATGCAACATACATACAAAAAAGTGCGGAATTTTCGGATACTTGAAGTACCACAAATCTTTCAGTTTTTTAGTAGCACTCCGTATCCGACCTCACTCTCATCCCACACCTGAAGGATTGGGCTTTCCCGTTCGAAAATCTGTAATCATACGTTCTCTTTCCCATAATAATAGTATCGATAGATTGATACATGTCGGAATAACCAGCATCCCCTTCCCCCTCTGTTTCTTCTAGCCATTGTAAATCATCATTCTCTTTCGCAATAAATCCATCCAAACTAGTCGCAATATATAAAATGATTTCTCGTGACATAACGTCATCTCCTTTTCTCTTTTGTAAAACTCATGAACAATATTTATAATATACATAAAACATGACAACTACTGTCATGATTAAAAGAAAAGGTGAGAAAATGTCAAAAGCAAAACGTTTATTAGATATCCTTCTGTTTGTTAGTGCAAAAAAGAAATTTACTGCTCAGGAAGTTGCTGATGAATTCAATATTTCGATTCGCACAGTTCATCGATATATTTTAGATTTAAGTGATATGGGCTTGCCTATTTACGCTGAACAAGGACGAAACGGTGGCTATTCTGTCCTAACGAGCCGACTTCTTCCCCCTATTTTATTTACAGAAGATGAGGCGGTTTCGATTTTCTTTGCGTTCCAATCACTGCATTATTACCGCGATTTGCCTTTTAATACGGAAATGAAGTCCGCTTCTCATAAGCTATATAGCTCGCTTCAGGAGGAGGCAAAGCAGAAAGTGGATAAACTTCAATCCTATATCGCGTTTTGGAATCCTAAACGAGCGATTGAAACACCTTTATTGAAAGCTGTTTTAGAGGTAGCTATTGAAAACAAAAATCTACATATTCAATATGAATCCAAATCAGGTACAACAACAAAATATATTCACCCTATTGGTGTTTATGCTCATGATGGATTATGGTATATGCCAGCTTTCGATCTCACTAAACAAAAAATATTATTGTTTCGTGTAGATCGTATTCTTTCTATCGTAGAAAGCGAAGAAAACAAAGAGGAATTTATAAATTTGGAGGAGTGGTTTGGCAACACCTATGAGATTAAACAACCCATTCGTTTACATGTACTATTATCAAGGGAAGGTGTACGACAATGCAGAAGTGAACCTAGCCTTGAAGACTTAGTCGTCATAAAAGAAGATGGCACAGGTTATATTGATTCCATTATAGACAAAGGTGAACTAAATTTTACTAGCCCCCTCTTCTATCGGCTTGGTATGCATGCTCAAATTGTAGAACCGAATGAATTAATCAATATTTTACGACAGCAGGCAAAAGATATTTTATCTATGTATCCAGAAAATGAATAATGTTATATGACGATTTTGTAAGATTGGCGTAACATTCATCGTTACTACTTTATGGACAATTTTCTTATACTTTGTAAGTGAGGAGGAGATAACATGCAACCAATTGAATTAAACAAACGAATTGATACACTAGATTATTTAAGAGGATTTGCTTTATTAGGAATTATTTTAGTAAATATTCCGGCATTATTATGGATAAATACACCGGACACATCTATAGATATTGCATACAATAGATTTTTAATATTATTTGTGGAAGGTAAGTTTTTCTCGATTTTTTCATTTTTATTCGGTGTAGGCTTTTATATTTTTATTTCCCGTGCAATGGCTAAAAATAATAACGCCTATCTTTTATTTATTAGAAGAATGATTATTTTATTGTTAATCGGGCTTGTACATTTTTATTTCCAACCTGGAGAAGCATTAACCGTCTATGCAATTTTCGGGCTAATTGCTTTACCATTTTACAAAGTTCGTAAAGAAATAAACGTAACTATAGGACTTATACTATTAGCGGTAACTGCTTATTATGGCATCAAAATTGCTATGCCGTTTCCACTTATTTTACTAGGATTAGCTGCTGGGCAGTATCAAATTTTCGAAAAGATCCATGACAATCGTAAAAACATATTTATCTTTACAGTGATAATGTTCTTTATTAGCATAGTGGGCTTGCTGTATCAATGGCATTATGTCCCAGAGGCAATGGCGAACGTTAACAATATGACAAAAGATGAATTTACAGAACATGTGACAAACATTGAAAAATTTTCATTAATCGGGCTTCAATTTAGCCCATTTGTATCTGCATTTTATGTAGGTTTATTAATGTTATTACTCAAACATCATTTATGCCAGGACTTGCTTTCACCATTAAAAGACTATGGACGAATGGCATTAACAAATTATTTAGGGCAAACAGCGCTAATCTTACTAATTGGCAATGCCTTTGACCTTATTGGCAATATTCGTTTTATCCAATCTCTTTGGATTTGCATAGGTATTTACATTTTCCAATTACTGTTTAGCAAGATTTGGCTGCAATTCTTTAAATTTGGACCATTAGAATGGTTGTGGCGCATGGGTACTTATTGGACTATACCTTCATTGCTTAAAGCTTCTACTAATTCTAAGGAACGCTCCTAACCCAAAAAACTTAAAAATGACAAATACCTAACAAAAAGCTTTTTTCCTTCATAAAATAGTAGTGTACTCAATTCGCTTCCAGCTTGCTCATACCTTGAGCAAGAAACACACCCCCATCATTAAATCTTTATTTTTTGGTCACTTTCCGCTTAGGAAAAGTGACCATTTTTTTCTTATCATATACCCTAAAATTTGCTTTATAAAAAAACCGACAAGATCATTTAAGATTTTGTCGGTTACTCAGCTTATTTAGCAGCCCAAATATCTATTTCCAATTTAATATCAGGGAATCCTAAAGCAGTAATATAAGCTATCGTCATAGAAGGATAAGGATTTCCAAACATCGTTTCCCACTCTTGATAGAAATCATCCCAATCTATTTCTTCAGTTGCCCAAATATTGGCTTTCACCACATTGTCTGCGTTAAGTCCCTCTGCCTCCAATATTAATTGGATATTTTTTAAAGTATTCTTAACCTGCTCTGTTAGTGATGATGGCATTTCCCCGTTTACCCCAACTCCAATTTGTCCAGATAATGCGTATATTGTTGCATCCTTTGGAAGTATTGTAAGATGGCTATAATTGCCAACAGGGCTAGGTACTTGGATTGGATTTTTACGTGTTATTTTATTGTTCATGGTTAATCTCCTCTAGGTTTTTATTTATTTTTCTAAAAAAGGGCAGACTCGTCCCTATAAACTTAATTTTAGAAAAAAACAGCAGTTGAGAACCCAATACCCATACTTAAAAAACGTAATGATCTTTTTTTCATTTGGATTCTCCCCTTTCACCTAAAGTTATTTTCATATTACCATGTTTTTCATAAAATAATCAAATCTCTACATTTTTATTTCTTTTTCCTTTATGGTTAATATCTTCACTAATCCCAATAAACAATAAATCACACCTGACACTATAACACTATAAAATAACACAGTGATTGAGGTTGGACCCCATACTTTAATAAACTCCCAATTGGATTCCTCTGGTAATAGTTTCGGGAACATAATGATAAGTGCAAAAATTATTGCAACACTTAAAGAATGAAAGATTAATAAAAAAGTTCTTTTTATATTTAAAGATACTCTAATTCGTTGTTTTTTAACAATTTCCCTTAAGGTTGTAAGCAATAGAATACTTAAAAACATCCCCAAGCCTACAACAATAACACATATAAGTGAAATAATTTTATCCAAATTCTGATAGATGTCAGAATGAATAGTATTTACCGTTTTCCCTTCCCATAAATCTATCACACCTTGCCCTATCGCAGTTGTATAGCTCGAGTTCATATTGGATAATACGGCTACTCCTAATTGTTCATCGGGCTGCATGATGAAATAAGAAGAGAATGTCGGATTTTCACCCGCATGGGATATATATTGTTCTTCTTTTCCCATAACTCCCCATCCACTTGCATAGTATGTGTCCTTATCGAAAGTCTCTACAGATAAATCTGGGATATGCGATTCTTGAATAATTTTATGATCAATCGAATCAACTTGGCTAGTTCCTAACTGTAGCTTTAACCATTTTGCTATATCGCTTGTGTTACTTATTACATAACCTGCAGGTACATTTCCACGGTAGATCGGTGGTGTATATTCCTGCACTCTCATCAGTCCTATTTTATATCCCGTGGCCATCTCATTAGATTTAACTTGATGAATTCCAACAAATGTATCATTCATAGAGATTGGCTTTAATATTTGCTGTTTGATATACGTATCAAAGGGTTGTTTTGAAACCTTTTCAATAACGAGTCCCAAAACATCATAATTGATTGTTGCGTATTCAAATGAGCTACCTGGTTGTCTATTTAATGGCTGATCAAGCAATTTTTTCACAGTTAACTTAAGAGCATTCGTTTCGTTACTTTTCGGGATATTAGAAATAGTGCTAGTAGCTATTCCACTTGTATGATACAGTAACTGATTAATAGTAATTGACTGAGGCTTGCCATTATATTTTAACTCAAACCATGGGATATACTTTTGGACATCATCCGAACGTTTTAGTAAGCCTTCCCGCTCCAATTTTAAAATGGCTAGTCCCGTGAATGCTTTCGATGTAGATCCTAGTTCAAATAATGTATTAGAGGTAACAGGTGTTTTTGACTGAACATCAGCGTATCCAAAGCCTTTTTCATAAACCGTTTTCCCCTTTTCTACAATTACTAACGATATTCCTGGAATTTTACTAATCTCCTTTTGCTCTTTAACAAATTGATCAATCTTTTGAATTTTTTCATTTGAGTCTGCATTTACGATTGTTGGCGTTAAACTATAAAAGGCAACAATCATAGCAATTAGAAGCGTGTAGATTTTTAATGATGGCTTCATTTTCATTTCTCCTTTAAGCTGGTACAAGGTTATTAAATTCCTTAATTTAACTATAACAAGGAATTAATACCACAACCATCGTTTTACATTAATAAAAACATCTCAATATGACAGTTTTGTAACTAAGAATCTTAATAAACACAAAAAGACCAGATTCCCATTCTAAAAAGAGAACTGATCTTTGTTAAAGATAGCAAATTAAATTTCTGCCCTAAAAGCTTTCCCCAGCAGATGTCCAAGTCCAAAATAATGGCGGAAATTATAAATAAGTGGGCTCCATTTATTTGGATCAATATAATTTTCTTTAACTATAATCTCCTTATGAGCATGTACATGTATTACTTGTGCCTCAACAATAGCAAAAAAGGGAGCATAATCAGGAATTCGAATATGTTTTACTCTTGCCTCAAGTTGAATTGGACACTCTGTAATTCTTGTAGGCTTTACTGATTTAGAATCGGTTGGCGTTAAATTACTAATTTTATATTTTTCTTTTTCAAATGTAAATCCATTCGCTCTCTTATATTCAGGAACGGGGTTTTTCCCTGTAAAAGGGGCTAATTTTTCTACATTCTCCCATAATGAATGATCTGGGACATTAATGACACATTCAGGATGTCGTTCTAAATTTTCAATAGCCTTTCCCCCAAGCCCAATTCCTAAAATAATACAATCCCCTAACACCCATGATGATGAAAGAGGGCTAATATTTACTGTGTCATCTTCATTTAGTGTAGTTAATAATATCACAGGTGTCCCGTAGTATAGAATTTTTGGATTAATCATTTCTGTTTTAGCAATTTGAGTCATTTTCTCTCCTCCTATCTGTACTTTCAATTTTCATAGTACAAGATAGATATTTCAATTTTCATCGAAATATAGATTGCGTTTTAAGACATATACTTTACCTTAGCAATTTAAATATTAAATGAAATGGAAAATGACCAGGCTCAACATTAATTGAAGTGCCTGGTCATATCCATTTCGTTATCGTTTATTTTTAATAACAACCTCAGTTACTGCTAACGCTTTTCTCGGTTTAATATTCTCCATAATAATATCCGCGATGTCATTAGGATTCATTAATGTCTTAGTTTTTTCCTCAGTAAATATCCCGTCCCAAAATTCTGTGCTCATACCACCCATGTATACAGCACATACATGAATAGATGTTTCACTTAATTCTAGTGCTAGACTCTCTGTAAATCCACGTACACCAAATTTACTAGCACAATAAACAGATTCCGTTACTTTTCCTTCTAGACCAGCTGTAGAAACGATATTGACGATTGTTCCTTCATTGCGTTCTTTCATACCTTTTAGCACTTCTTGTGCGCAAAAAATTGTTCCTTTTAGGTTAATATCAATCATTTGATGAACTGAATCCTCATTCAAGTTTTCAGCTTTATCAAAATAGCCAACACCAGCATTATTAATAAATAACTGAATTGATCCAAAATCCTCTTGGATAGAATGAATTACTTGAGCGACCATTTGTTTCGAAGTAACATCAACCTCATAAATAGAATAGCCATTGGTTAAAGCTTTAGCCGTAACCTCAAGCTTTGATTTCGTTCGACCGAGTAAACAAATGTGATTGCCTAAAGACGAATATTTTTTAGCAAGTGCTGCACCTAAACCACTGCCAGCCCCTGTTATAACAACGATATTTTTGCTCATATTAATCATCCTCTCTCACAGTTAATTATACCAGAATAGGAACTCCTATCAATAAGAGGAACGTTTTTTTGAAAAATATCAACCAAGAATGTTTCAAAAGGTATTACGTCAGGGATAATTTTAAACTTTGTTAAACTAACATGGCTTGACTTAAATATTCGATTTGCGAAATCTCAAAACAAACAGAAATAGATCAATTCTACATATTCTGTAGATTGAATCCGTCTTTTTATATTAACAGCAACAATCTTTGAGAAAAGCTGTTGCTTATGGTTTGGCTATATTCTTCAACTAAACCAGCTAATAGTTTGTCTATTTACAATCACTCTTCAACTCCCATGAAAGAACTTAATCATCTTTCATTTTCTGTGGTGAAGTGCTGATTTTTGTGCTTCATGGATGGCTAACGGGTGTTTTTATCGAAATCCCTTCCTTTGTTGCTAATAAAAAAATAAACGACAAACCTAACATTAACCTAACGAAAAGTTTCCGTGTCTTAAAAAGCGATTAGCTTAAAATAACCTTAAAAAAAATGAATAATGTTAATGTATACTTGAATTTTATTTAACCATTATTTAATATTATTAAAAAGGGAGGGGAAAATGTGAACCGTGATGAAGTACCAGCTTGGATTTTGTCTTTAGATAAAGAATCTGTTGAATTTATAAGAAAATTTATAATTAATTCTGGTTCTTTAAAGAATATATCTAAAATTTATGGTGTATCATATCCGACAGTAAGGACTAAATTAGATACATTAATTAAAAAAATTGAACTGAATAGCAAAACAGAAGACGTCGAGTTTGTAAATATGATTAAAAATTTGGTAATTGATGAACGGTTGAGTTTAGAGACGGCAAAATTGATTATTGATAAATATAAAGACGAAAGGAATGAAGGATAATGGATCCAATGTATAAATGGTTAATAGCCATTTTAATAGCCATAGTAATATTAGGAACTCAATTTTATTTATCTAGAAGAACTAACGTTTACTGGGGAGCAATTGTACCAGTTGTGTATTTAGTTATTATTTTTGGATGGTGGTATAACGGAATGGATAATTTCAATACTTATACACTATTTAAGGTTGCAGTTGTTGGTCCAGCAGTTTTATTAGGAATCTGGGCTAGAGGAAGAGAATCTCTAAAAAATAAAAGAAAAAAAGAATTAGAAAAAATGAAGTTACATGATATAAATTGAGGAACATAAAAATTTAGAGCATATTTGAAGATTGTTGCTATTAAAACATAAAAACTGAGTTAATCTACAAAATGTGTAGAATCAACTCTGTTTTTATGTTTGATATTTCGTAAATCGAATATTTAACTAAAGCGCCCGATTGTGGAATATCAAGATAGTGATTCCTCCTTTTCATTTGTTTAAATGTCTCATTCATCCTTCCAACTACGTAAAAGTTCTTCGAAAAAGAGTTTCGGTGCAGAGGAATGGTCATCTTGTAGATAGCTTTTTGCCACAGCCATAATATTTAACTTCGGAACAATAAATATATATTGTCCGTATAAGCCATTGGCATAGTAATATTCAATTTTGTTGTTACTATTAGTAATTTCACAAGTCCATAGCTGATAACCATAACCATATCCAGCTGTTCTGTCTTCTTCTGCTTCAAATTGTTTATATGGTTTTTTTGCCTCGTGGATCCAGTTAGATGAAATCACTTGATTTGATTTAAATTGCCCTTCGTTAAGTAATAAAAATCCAAACTTCACCATGTCTTCTAAATTTAATGAAATACTAAAGCCACCCTCGTGAATTCCTTGCGGGTCCTTTACCCATATGTATTTTTTTATCCCTAATGGATGGAATAGAAATTCTTCAGCAAATGAGGCGGTAGAACCTCCAGAAACTTTTTGGATGATCGCGCTTAGTAAATGAGAGTTTCCACTATTATATTCAAAGGTTGAACCTGGTCTATATATAACTGGTTGTTCTAGTATGAATTTAACCCAGTTTTTTGAACTTTGGAATTTTCCTACTTGTAACCCCGAAGTCATAGTCAGCAAATGAAATAATGTGATTTCCTCTTTCATTGGGTCATTGAACTCTAATATTTCCGGAAAGTAGTTATAAATAGGTTCATGAATGTTTTATATTAGCCCTTTATCGACCATAATTCCAATTAATATAGACACAATACTTTTTGTAATGGAATAAACCTTTGTCGGATTTTTTACGACTTTTTTATTCTTTAAATATTCAAAGATCCGTGTATTTCCTTTATAAATGACAAAACCTTCAATTTTAATCTTCTTCACTTTCTTCTCTAACTCATTAAAAGATATTTCACTCATACATATAATCCCTCCTCCACTAAATTGCGTCATTAGTTTATGTACATCAGTTTATAATTTAACCTAAATTTTAACATAAATTCATTAATTTTATCAAAGGAGTTATTCAATTAAATGGCCCGATTGTTGAACACAACTTAAACAACACTGTTAAACTAACCTACCCCGTAGTTGAATAGCGCAATCATTTCGAAAACAGCCTAAAAAAAGATGAGAGCACTTAATAAAAGCACCCACTTTTTGGAAGCCGTACAAAATGAATTGAAAACTAATACCAACTACTCCCTAATCAGTAGTAGTTATTTCTTTTAAAAACCTCAGACAACAAATGAGAATAAAGAACTATAATGTTTTTATTCATTTCGACGCATAAAAGTTCCATTTCATTCTTACTTCCATGTCAATCAACACTTTTATGTTATTTTTTGGGTATTCAATACATATACTATTATATTTATTAATAAAATGACATAATTTCATCGAACACAGAATATAATTCTGGAGGGTGTTAAATGAATACAATTAAATCTTTAATTTTCCCCCAAGACTTGCATAAATTAAGCAAAACTCATCTCAAAGAGATTTGTAATAAAATGACTTTAGAAACAACCGGCAATGTAAATGAATTAGCAAGTAGAGTTTGGGACTCTTTTGAGCATATTGAAGGCGATGTTCTTAAAATGATAAGCAATAATATTTTCTCTGGAGCAGTTTCTTTAGCTTGGTACCAGGCAACAAATAAAACTGATTTAACAGGATTTAAACAAAGTATAATTAATAAAATGCCATTTAACCCTTTCGAAACAGTAGTTACACCAAATAGCAAAAATGTTCCTACTGATCCTACCATTATTGCTGCAGCTGAAATCCAAGATTCACAAGCATATTATTTAAGATTTATTCATAGAACTGGGGTTAATGTTGATTACTATTTAACTAACCGAAGAGAATACATTAAGCATGAAATTACAACAGTTTATATAGATGAAAGTACGGGAATAATTGAAGTACGAGCAAGTTCAGCTGTTGCCAAAAAAATTATTGCTTTGTTAACTAAAATTGTCGAGGATGAATACGAATTCAAACAGTATGATTTGTTAGAGAAATACGGGGGTACTCTTGAGTCTTTAGCTGATAACCTTCAAGGAAGGCTTATTGATGCTACAGGAAGACCAGCAGGATCAGTAAATACATTTGAAGAAACACAGGGTCAATCAATTGTGAGTATACTTTCTGCAATTGACGAATACTATACTAGTGGTGAATTATCAGTTCTAGAGCAAAATTTAAATAGCGAAGATATTACTGGCATTTTAGAAACAACACCTTTTACGTTGTTACTTTTAAGTGGACTTGAAACAATAGGATTAGGTAGTATTAGAGAACTACGAGGTTTACCATTATACAATTATTTAGAACCTTACCTATCCAAACAAAAAGGATCTATACTATTTGAACATAGTATTGGTGGAGTCAAACAAGAATATTCTATTCGAATCGGCGTTAATACAAAAACATTTAAGTTCAATGTATTTGCGTCTGAACCTGTATTGGATTATATTAGAGAAAAATTGATTTACCAAATTTATTCTGCGAGGTAAAAGTATTGAGCAATTTAAAGCCATGGGAAATTTCTCAAAAAATAGATAATGCACTTGAGGCAATTGCTATCAGTAAGATTGAAAAATTTTACCATAGTTATATTGCAAAAATAACTAACTTACCTCTTGGAGTAGTTATTGATACATTATCTGAATTAGAAAAAAAAGAAGCGCTCGTTATAAAATTAGAATTTCAATGCGAGGAATGTAGTAGAAGTATTTTAACTGCTAATAAATCTGAACTTGAAAATATTGATTCCATTCCTTGCAAGTATTGTGGTACAGAAAATTACTTCGATCCTTTAAACGCTATTCCAATAATCGAATTAAGTGATGATTTCAGACAAAGTTTTTCAAAAAAAAAATTAATAACAAAACGGAAAATGTCGGGTTAAGTAAACAAAATAAACCTGAGAGTTTAAGAGAAATTATCGATATTTTAGCCGAAGAAAATTCCGATCAATTATTAGAGAAAGTATCCAAGCTTGGGAAAGTTACTATTATCTTAGGAGATGGTTATATGGGTGATTCTAGTAAATATGGTGGTTTAACTTTTGGAGAAAACAAAGGTAATATAACTATTGAAAACAATGGTACACTCAATCAAGGGATAGCTAGCTTGCCTAATGACATTATCAATGCTTTACAACAGCTTCACGATGAAATTCAACACCTAGCTGAAGAACAACGAGAGATTGCAGAAGCTAATTTTGAACTCCTTCAAACTCATATAGAAAATGGAGATAAAGAGAAAGCTAAAAAACCATTAGAGAAATTAACTAGTATACTAGGTGTTATTAGCTCTATTGTATCTATCGCTTCTGCTTTAGGACTTGGAATTCCTTTAAAATAATAAGAGACTAAACAGGGGTACAAATTATTTTTGTACCCCTTAAATATATTTGTAAAAACAAAGCCTCCAGAAGAAAACGAGTCGATCAATGGCGTGAATATTTCTATTGTGAGTCACTGTCAGCGGATGTTCTAGTGGAAAAGGGTCATAAACGTACTTCAAAACGAGGGTCAAATAAAGGCAATGACAACATTATTAGTAATGGTTCTATTATGAAAGATCTACAACTACAAGTGCAAACAGGTATTTTCGGCACTGAAACAGGCATGATTAATTTACAATAATTAACAGAAGAAAGCCACTCATTATTTTTAAAATGAGTGGCTTTTCTTTAATTTTTTTTAACGTTATCTGTATGTATATGAATAACACGATTATTACTAACAAGAATCAAAACATTTTCTAGTTCTGCTATCATAATATGTTCTATTGCATATCTGATCTTCCATTCTTGAACAAAATCAAAACGATTAGAGTTCTAAAATTCTTTCATCATTGTGATTCTCTTTTTACTCAAATTTCGGGTACAAAGTGGGGTACAAGTTAATCTTGTACCCATTAAACCTTGATATATAAGCATTTGTAGTACTATCTAAATATATTATGTTCGTATAGGTAATCATACGAAAGATCGACAAACAAATATTCATGCTCGTTAATAGCAATAGAAAATGTTCTTGTAATTTCCCCTGTCTCGATATCTCGATATAGCTCTGAGATTTCTCCGCTTTGATCGTTGCGCATTTTAATGATTGTTTGTAGGAAGTATGGGCGCCAACTCCAGTTTTTATTGATGGCTCTTGGCTGCAATTCCCACTGTCCATCTATACGCATTACGTTTGGAGAAAGTTGGAAGCCGTCTTCATTACAAATATATACTCGGAACGAATAACTATCCAATAGCTGCGCTAAATGCTCTAAAAGTGTGGTGTTGTCACTAGAAGGTTTGACACGATGGACAATCGCTTCTAGCTCCTCTCTCAGCTTTTTCAACTCGAAATATTGCGCCTCTAGAATTTTCTTTTCAGAGGTAATAAACTGCTGGCACTCTTCCTTAAAACGTTCCTTTAAAATATCCTTCTCTACGAATGTTATTGCAGGGTTTGCCAAGTATCGCCCCTGATAAAATCGGCCTCCATTCTTCCAAGCAAACTGCAATTGATACACAGTTTCGATTCCTTCGAATAAAAGATTTGCGCCAATTTTATAAGCAAGACTACCTATTGCTGATATCATATCAGACTGTGCAGACCAAGAATCATAATTTAAGTCTTGAATATTGACCTTTAAAATTTGTGGTGATAATAAAGCAATGTGCTCTAAATGACTCTCCGCTCCCACTTCCTGAACGGCAATTTTGACACCAAAAGTCGTAAAGTAACGTACTGCATGGTGCAGCTTTTGAATATCACCTAAAAAACGATGCTCAGAAACAACTAATACAATACGATGTAAATCCTCTTCACTTATATATTGTTGAATAATATTAAAATGACTTTCACCAAAATCCTGCATCAATAAGTTCGGATTACTAGGAATATAAATATCAATATCTTGCCCGATTTCTTCTACTTTGGCTAATGCAGCATGTAGAATTTTATGTTCCATATCAATACGATACTCTTCTGGAATATCCTCATTATTCACAAAATCTTTTAAATTAATTTGTTGATCCTCGATTTGTAACTGTCCGGAAATTTCGTAGGCAATCACCGTATGCGCATCCGCGCTAAAAATAGGTTGAAAATACCCATGTATTTGATCTAAATTTGTTAAAACTTCAATTGCATCCATTGTCGAAACCTCCATACATGATGTTATCCAAGAATAACATTACATTCACAGCTCATTACATGAAAAAAGCTCTCTGTCTGTATAATAATTTGTTTAAAGAAAATTGGCAACTTCACATGGCGTTATTTTATGGAATAAATCTGTTCTGAAATTTAACAAACTTCCACCTAACTGATTTATTTTTTTCTGACAATTCATCACTAATAACGATTTTCTCGCAAAATAGGTTGCTTAAGTACGCTTATTTTTATTTAGCGTCACTCTTTATGCATTCACTAAATTTTTCATGTATTGCTGTGTAAAAAAACTCCCTCAGAATTCCTTTATCATTATAACTTATGCAACAATTCAATGTGAAAGCCAAGATAACTAAAGTTTTTCATCCTATATCCTAAAATAATTCAGCCGTTCACCCACTACAGTAAAAAAGCAGTATTCCAAAGTATGGATTATACCCTACAGGAATACTGCTCATGACTATTCTGACATAAAGAAATACCAAATAATCGCAATTGTAATTAAAGATAGAATAACAGCAATTGTTACACGAAGTGGTGAAATTGGGGCATCCCCACCTACTCGACCTGTTTGTCCATTTACCATAAATCGATAAATTTTCTCTTTGTAACGGAATGAAGAAAGCCAAATCGGCAACATTAGATATTTGTATGTAATATCATCATGAGTTGTTGAGAAATGTAAATTGGATACTACATCCGCATTATGTTCCCAACGTATTTTTGAGGTAATTTGTGCATTCAGATGATTAGAAATTTCCCTCTTCGCCTGACTCCACCCGTCCTGTAAACCAATACTGTAGCGTTCTGATAAAAATCCTGATACATATTCCGGCTTATAGGCTTTATTATTGAGTAAATTAAAGGGTTCTATTTTTCTCATCATATTACGATCATAACGGATTGTCGCACTTATTAAATGATCATCAATAAATTCCTGATAAAAACCACTTGTAGAATACCAGTCTGTTTCAGTTCGAGTATTTCCATCTTTATCTGTAACTGTGCGATGTCTACCGTATCTTGCAGAATACCTTGAGCTTGTTTTCGTGTCAAAGGTCCAATAAGGAAGATAAACCCCTTTAAATGAATCAGGCTTTGCACTATCCTTTGCTGCTCTCGGTGTAAACCATTTTCCCTTAATCCAACTTTTGAAGTTCTCTCCCGCTTGCTTATCTGTTATTTCAAATGCGCATACTCCGTTCGGGGCTAGCGTATTTTCAGCACTAGCCTCCATAACCTGATTAGAACCACAGTATGGGCAACTATCAGCTACCTGTAATGCATCATAAATCGTTTCTGCCGCACAGGATTTACAAATGACTGTTTTTTTCTCAACACCCCAGTTAAAATTCCCACGTTCTTCAGCCATTGCAAAATCCATTTCCTGGGCAACTTTTTCCTCTTGCTTCTCTGGGGCTGCAATTTCAGTTTCATAGCCACAATAAGGACATGTCAGCTTTCCAGTTGCTGGGTTAAATTCAATGGATGCACTACATGATGGACACTCAGCGTCAAAATCAAGCTTTACTTGTTTAGCATTTTCAGCATCTTGCGTTGGCATCATTAGTCATCTCCTTACTTAATATCATTCTCGTCAAACACATCGCCACACTCTGGGCAGAATTTTGGTGGGTTTGCAGGATCTTCTGACTGCCAACCACATTTATCGCAAACGTATTGTAATGCTCCTGATGGTTTTTTAGCACCACATTCGCTACAGAATTTGCCTTTGTTGACAGCACCACAAGTACAAGTCCATCCTTCCTCAGCAGGTTTTGGTGTCCCACAATTTGAGCAGAATTTACCAGTGTTTTCATTGCCACATGCACATTTCCATGTATCTGAATTCGGTGTTTGAGCTTGCTGAGCTGCCTGTTTATTTTGCTCATTCATTTGGTAAAGCTGTCCTGCATTAACTCCTCCTGCTTGTGTCGCCATGTTCATGCCCATAAATCCTGCCATTGCTCCGCCATCATTATTGGCTGCTGCAATCATTGCTTCCGCCTGAGCACCTGTTAAATGAGCTGCAGCCATACCCGGGTCACGCATCACTGCATTTCGTTGTAGTTGTTTAATCATTGCTTCATCTTCTTCTGATGCTTTTAAAGAACTAATGCCAAAGGATACAATTGCTAAACCACGAGTTGCTAGCCATTTCTCCGATAACACTTTATTAAGGGCATCTGCTAGAGCAACCGTATGTGCAGGAATTTCACTATAGCGTACCCCGCTTGCTGAAATATGTGCGAAAGCCGGCTGTAACGCAGTCATTAATTCCGTTTTTAATTGGCTATCGATTGCATCTCTTGTAAATTCACGCTCCACGTTTCCACATACATTTGTATAGAATAGTAATGGATCAACAATTTTATATGAATATTCGCCATGGCAACGAATAGCAATATCAATATCTAGGCCGATGTTACGGTCGATAACACGGAAAGGAATCGGTGCTGGTGTCCCATATTTATTGCCTACGATTTCTTTTTTATTAAAATAGTACACACGCTGATCCTTTGCAGGTTCTCCGCCAAATGTGAAGCGTTTACCAATCTGCTTGAATGTTTCCTTTATACCTTCGGACAAATCATTGTCATACATTATCGAAGGCTCTGTGGATGTATCATAAACATACTCACCAGACTCCGCAGAAAACTCCACTACTTTCCCTTGCTCGACAATCATCATACATTGCCCTTCATTAATAGCAATAATAGAACCATTACTAATAATGTTGTCATTGCCTTTATTTGAACCTCGTTTTGAAGTACGTTTATGACCCTTTTCCACTAGAACATCCGCTGACAGTGACTCACAATAGAAATATTCACGCCATTGATCTTCTAGAACACCTGCTAATGCGCCAACTCCTGCTTTTAATAAACCCATATTTATTCCCACCTTCAACTTATATACTTAAGATTTATTTTATCATATCAATTATGCCTCGGCTTAATTACGTCCGGATTCGGCTTTGTCCTTAGACCTGCATGAGGGCTGACACGATATCGGTCATTTCGGTATTGCCACAGGAGTGTAGCGTTTTTACCAATGCAGGCCAGTTAGCCATTATCTCATGAACGCGATTATTTTAGGCAATCATCCAATATGAACTCCTTTCCGAATCAGTGACATTCGCCGAAAGAAGTTAAAATTAATCTAATCATTATGTAGTACGCATAAAAAGGATAATTTGTTTCATTTTTTTTAAACTTCTCTATAAAAAGAGATAGCTCCAAAGGAACTACCTCTATCGTATTGTAAATACTATATCGTTTTTTTAGTGAATCTTAGCGTTTCTTAAGATAATGCGGTAATAGCCACAAGCACCCAGGCAACGATAAATAACAGACCGCCGATTGGGGTAATCGCTCCAAGCTTTTTCACACCTGTAACAGCTAATACATATAAACTACCTGAGAAAAACACAATACCTGCCAACATTAAATAGCCTGCCCAAGAAAGCATACTAGAAGCTCCTAAAAGGGCTTCACTCGATAAAATACCAAGTACAAGTAAACCTATTGAATGATACATATGGTATTGCACCGCAGTTTCCCAAACGGTAGCGTAGTATGGTGACGCAAATTTATCTTTTAATGCATGTGCTCCAAAAGCGCCTAGCACGACACCAAGACAAGCCATAATTGCACCGATTGCCAATAAAAGTTCCATGTATGATTCTCCTATTTCGTTTCGCGTGCGATTTCTTTATATTTCGCATCCCAAGCAGGATCAATTTTACTTAAGGATACCGGACGTAACGTATCTTTTTGAGCTAGAATATGTACGGACTGAGCAGTAGCTGCAATCGTGCCATCTTCATGTAAAATTTCATAGCCATATGTTGTACGTAAACGATCGTGTTTTTCCACCCATGTACGGACCGTTGCCACTTGGCCATAATGCATAGCAGCCTTATAAGAAATGGATAAATCCATCACTGGCGATACATAACCGTCTTTCTCTAATTCAGCATACTCAAAGCCTGCATCATTAACTAACTGAGAACGGCCTATCTCCATCCAAATGATAAAGTTCGCATGATACACCACGCCCATTTGGTCGGTCTCAGCATATCGAATTTCGATTTGTTTTTCACTAACAAACATTTTCTTCACCTCGTCCTACATTATAGCGTAAAAATATTGATTTGGCGGTGTTTTTGCTTTATTGATTAAGAAAATAACAAAATTTTAATTTCACAAAATCTTGAAGTTCTATTTAAAAATTAATTTGGTAATAAATGTTAGTTTCTGTTTTTGCCCGTTGCACCCCGCTTAATTGGGGTACAAATTGGGGTTCACTGGGTACAAAAAATATAAAATTATATAACACCGGGCAGGTGCAAAGGATAAAAAAGAAAAAAGTCACTCAAAAAAATAATGTAGTGACTTGGACCGAATTTTTCCTAAATTCATCTAGACTTACATTATTTAGTTACCTATCATTAAAAATGAGGTGATACTTTGTCAGGCATTTTTAAATTTACAAAATACATTCTTATATTCATTTCTGCGATTCAGTTAACTAGGTTCAGTCCAGAATATTTAGAACCCATACTTCTATATGAATATCTTATATTTATAGGACTTTTTATTATACTTGGTGTATTGGATGATTTTTTTAAACCTAGTAAAAGTACAAATATTTTATTACGTATAGCCATTATCATTTGCTCTCTTGCTTTATTGATTACATCAGTCTCTTTTAAATCCACTTCTTCAATTATTTTTTCTATAGTAATGATTATTGCAGTTAGTTTCTCAATATTTTTAGAAATTAAGCAAAAGGAAGATTAACACCTTTTGCTTTTTTCCCTCTCCACTAGATTTTTTTCTCCAGTCCTCATAACTAATGAACGGCACTGCAACACTTGGCAGCTTTACCTGTTTATAAGCTTTGTTAAAAGCTTGCCGTAAGTTAGCCCTAAGTCACACATAAGCATCGATTCGAGCAGCTAATTGCTTTTGGTACGTATCATCCATGTAATCCTTGCCTCTACGGTACTCTGGCAACTTTCCATTGACCATGTAAATCGTATACAACGACATTGTATATCCATCGATGCAACGCCCCATAACCTCGGAGCCTTTGATTTCCATGATCCGTAATGGTAGTAGCCATCTATAACCACTCCTTTATTTACAATACCAAACTTTGAATAGATACATATACTGAAAATAAAAATACCCCAATTAGTAACCAACTATAAGCTTTTCTCTCTCTTTGAAATTCTTTAATTCCTAAATTTAACATAAATAAACCTAAGAAGAATATCATTAGGAAGTTCAGTTGGTAATCACGTGTGATAAGTCCATAAGCTGATAGAGATATTACTATGATTGCAAAAACAATTTGTAAAATTTTCAGCATACCTTTCCACTCCTCTTTAAATTTCATTTTCATTTATCATACATTAACAAAGAGGTCATGGAAATGACTGTAAATTTTTAGCCTTATATATTAATTAAGATACCTAATCTCTTAAAAACTATGGGCCGGCCGAGTTTGTCTCGCTCCGAACTAGTCTGCCAAGCGCAGATCGGTCGTCGGTCTGTCTCTCCCTAATATTTAGGATTTCATAAATACCAAGGGAGGAAAACCCTTGCTATCTTACCTCCGATTTCACACTACCAATTGTTTAAAATGATACGTTTGGAACATCTGTAACACCTATTCATCTAATCACATCGCACAAATCATACCTCTCCAATTACTTACGCATTTATCTAAAATCTGTTAGATTATTCTCAAATACATTTAAGAGGTGATGAAATTGTTAACTGAAAAGAAAACATGTCGAGACGAATTACTAATTGCTATTCAAAAATTAATTGATTCGAAAGGTAAGAATGAATTTTCTATTAAGGAAGTTGTTATTTTCATGAATAGTCTAGGGACTAAATTTAAAAAAGGTACTATAGAAAATCATGTTAGATATAGATGTTGTGCTAATGCTACAAAACGTTATCATGCAAGTAATTATGATGATTTATTAAAATTAAGAAAAGGCTTTTATTCTTTAATAATAAGATAATGTGAAGCAACCCGAAGGTCACTTCATTTTAATCGTTCTCTTACTCGTTGTAAGCTTGTATGGCTCATGTTTAGCCCCAATCCAACGGAAAAGCATACCTTCTAGCAACCAGTAAAGTACCTCTTGCTCGATCTCGCCAGTTAGGATTTCAATATAAATCTTCTGTTAGCTCTCTAATTTTCACCTTTTTTATTCGTTTCTCTAAGTGGTCAATATATTCATTTAGCCATTGTTTATGTTCCAAGAATTGTATCCCTTCCATCTTATCAATAAGTTGTTTATAAAATAACTGTTGTTCTATTGCCCTAGCAGCCAAGAGGGAAACTGCCCGACACTCACTTTTCAGAGCAAAAAAACAGTCACGCTCAAATGAACGTGACTTAATGTTTCTATTTCAGACTAGGTATTATACTTAATTAGATATTACTGCCCGTTTGTCACTGTTGGGATACCACGTTGAAGAAGTCCGGCTAAACCAGATAATGTACGATGTCCAGCTGCTTCACCTCGTCGGCCATAAGCAACGATTGAAGAAGTTGTTCCCATCTCAACTGTACTTCTCCATAAACCTTCACCAGTTTCTCGTACCGCTTTATCGACTTTGTGAATGAATTCTGAATCTCCGTTATTAGCGAATGTATATAAATATCCTGTTGAATACGGATGATCATTAATTAATCCAGTAAGGTTTAAAACATCATCACTAGTTGGAGTTTGAGTCCCAAAGAATGTTTTGGCAGCCGTGAAAGTAGATCCAGATAAAGTAGCTGGTGAGCCATTAGTTAATGGGACCATAGCCATCAGAGCTTTTGATCTGTTAGCAAGTACATAATTCTTGTAATAGTTGCTTAGTTTTTTAGATGAAGTAACTAGACTCGATTCTGTAAGTACATAAATATTATTTGTTGGAACAACACCATGACCTAACCAAACGAGAGATGCACCTACATATGAATCATATCCTGATGAAACATACGGTGCTCGCAATTGTGCCCAAGTAGTACCTTTAGCACCACCACCAATTGCAATCGAAACAGAATTCGAATCAATAGCGTTACCAAAAGCGTTAATCAAGTTAACTCCAGCGTTAAAAATATTTGTATAAAGAGGATCTTTTTCAATTTCAGTTTGAGAATGGCCAAGAACAACGTCATGGTAGTAAGCTAAAGAACCTAACATCGCATACGTAGTATTAACAACACCATTAGCCACTTTAAAAGTTGATCCATCAGCTGTTTTGAATGAACGAACAGTTGGACTTGTTGTACCAAATGATCCCGGATCAGTCATAAGAGTTTTACCGTGACCCGAATTTTGGCAGTGATATAGTATTTTTTGATAGTGTCGAGTAAGTGCTGTATTCAAGTATGCTGCTTGTGAATCTCCTGAACCATTTACACCTAAATTATTATACGCATGAGTTGATTTACGAAGCATAGATAATGCTACTAACATAATTGGATAACCTGGATCAATTTCAACAACCCCCGCATCCCAAGCTGTACTACCACTCGGAATTTCAATTGTGGCCTCTATTTTAGTATGAATAGGTATTGTATAGAAGATATTTAAGTTATTAACAATTGCACTCATCACTCGATAAGAATCTGAATGATTTGAACCAATTTTGTCGTAAAGCGTTGTCAAGAATTGAATTTGCCATCCCATGCGTTGTAAACCAACTCCCGGAACTGCTCGCCCTTCGAAAACTCGCCCCTGTGCAATTTGTGCTTCTCCAGCTCCTCTATAAGAAGAACCTTCTGGGAATTGTTCGTTAAAGAATTTTAATGCTTCGTTTACTGTGTTTAATACTGCCATTTTTTTCACCTCTCGAATCATTCATCACATTACCAATATTTAGATTTCTATACTAATTAAGTCACACAATCTCTAAATATGTGTCGGCCAAGTTTGTCGCGCTCCGAACTAGTCTGCCAAGCGCAGGTTGGTCGTCAGTCTGTCTTTCCCTAATATTAAGGGAATGCTAAATACCAGATTAGTAAAATATTGTTACCTCCCCTACCCCAATTATCTCTCATTTGTTTAGTTAATGCACGAAGTAAACGAATGTAACATATGCACCGTTTGTAACATCTATCACATTTGTAACTTTTACAACATTTATTCAAGAACTTTTAAAATTTCCTCTTGAACCTCAAGTTACTTTAGGTTATATGATAAACCTATACTTTAGATAGGAGGAATTTTGATGAATAAGGATAAAAAGTTTTCTATTGGTGAATTTTCAGAAAAGACAGGAATTCCAATTCCTACTTTGCATTACTATGATGAAATTGGTTTATTACAACCCGAAAAAAATCCTTCTTCAGGGCATCGCACGTACTATTTTCAAGATATTATTACCCTACAAAAAATTATTAGCCTAAAATTCCTAGGGTATAGCCTAGATTTGCTGAAATACTTTCATGATTCGCCTCTCCTTGTGTCGCAATATTCAAATTTCCAACTTCGGACTTATTTACAAAATCTACAATATTAGAAATTTTCTATCGGCGAGTTGACATTTAAACCGCAAAATATTAAGGTATAATAATCCAACAAGGAGGTTTCTATACAATTATGGAAGTATTATTTGCCTTTATACCTATTCTTTTTCTAATAATTTTCTATGTTGTCCCCTTAGTATTTGTCGTTTGGTTCGTATTCAAAATTATTAGCATACATAATGAACAAACTCGAATTCTAAACAGTATAGCTGAAAAGCTAGATAAATAATGTACTAATGAGGTCTGCTATAGAAAGCTTTCTACTGCAAAACTACCACTTACTTTGATAACAATAGTTTGGATACCTAGTGATCTAATCTAGTACCAAGCGTCTGATTTATCCTTCTCCTGTTTGGATATTCCTACAGGAGAAGGACTTTGTATGGTATGAAATAAAAAATAATTTCCCGGGTAAGCGCAAGAAACGACAAGTTTTACCTTATCAGCAGCAGAAGGACTTTGTGAGGTATATTACTGTTCAATGATTAATTTCTCTTGAGTAGGATCATCTTCAATTACTGAGTAATCCGTAACGTCCATAACATCGTTCATATCCTCTGTTACCTCGGTTTTAATCGTTTCGTCATCCTCTGTACCTAGTAAACTAGAAACATCTACATATTTGAGCACTAGTGTAGTACGAATTGTAGTCATAGCTAGTCGCATTAAACGGTCAACATCCATGTGTTTTGGTAAAGCCTGTGCCATTGCAGTTGTAATTACCATTTTTAGTAGCCTTCTTAATTGATATACGTCTTGATAACGATTCTTTGATATTTTTTCATAAAAAATTGGTTGTTCTTCTTTTAGCGTTACTATCAAGTCGATTAGTTTGAACTGTTTTAAAAGTGACCTTGAAGTGATTAGAGTGCCCTTCTGCAACCTCACATGATTATTTTGAGTTGATTTTCATACTCTTTTCGTTGCTTTTCCTCAACCTTTATCAATTCAATTGCTTTTTAATGTTTGTCCTCGCTTAATGCTAACTTTGTCTAGGCATCGTTTCCACATTCATCTTTTACTGAATATTATAAGAACATAACTAATCAGTTGAGGTGAAATATGGATTTCAATCATTTACGTTATCTTGCGATAGGCGATTCACTTACTGTAGGTATCGGCGTTCCGTTTTTGGACCCTGGATTTGTTGAATATTATAGATGTCTAAGCCAGCAAATTTTAAAAAAGCGTATTTCTTATCAAAAACATGCAAGGTCAGGAGCAACGACAGAGGATGTTTTAGCTATGCTTAATGCCCCGATTGTGACGGAAGCTGTAAAGTGTGCAAATATCATCACGATAACAGCTGGAGGGAATGATTTAATAAACGCTGCTAAAGAATTTCGAATAAGTAAAAATGAAGAAAGTATATATCGAGCTATTAAGCAATCAGGGAAAAACATCTCAAAAATATTAGAAAAAATTCACCATCTAGACAAACAAGATAAATATATTTTACGGTTACAGAATTTATACAATCCATTTAGCGATATTCCTATAGCAGATGAGGGCATTAGAGCTTTTAATTCATTAATTAACAGTTTTAGTCGGGAATTGAATGTTAAAGTAGCTGATATCTATAGTGTATTTAAGGGGAATGAAAAAGCTTTATTATCATCAGGAGGAATTCATCCTAATAGTAGAGGATACTATCAAATGGCATTAGCTCTAAGTAGGCTCGGATATTCCCCTTTATAAGGCTAATGGCTGTCAGTTAATCTAATCCTGTTTGTTTTAAGCTATTACTTATTATTTTTCAAGCAAGAGGCTGACTATCATTGTCAGCCTCTTACAATGTAATAAAAATGAATCTTTGAACCATATCAGAAATGGAAATGACGGAATTTTTAATTCCTTTTTCAGGAAAATCACAACGCATTCACCTTATTCACATTTTCAAATTCTTTAGTCTTTCCTTGTAGTGTCTTTTTGACAAAAGATAAAATGATCGTTAGGATTCCAAACGTGTAGATGATCTGCACAGTATCCACGAAGCCATAAAACTCCATTAATTCGTCTAAGATAGAAACCTTTCGGAAAATGATCGTCTTCAGTTAGTTTTTCGGATGCTATTGTTATGGAACCAGATGGAGCTTGTTGTTGCTGTAAAGAATTCCCTGAATAACCTTCAGCTTGATCCAGATACTCCATCCTTAGGTGAGGTCCCAGCTCAAGCGGACATAATTTCAAAC
This sequence comes from Lysinibacillus sp. RC46, assembly GCF_041262385.1. Classification (NCBI taxonomy): domain Bacteria; kingdom Bacillati; phylum Bacillota; class Bacilli; order Caryophanales; family Bacillaceae; genus Lysinibacillus; species Lysinibacillus sp. RC46. Next base: position 63,159 of record NZ_JBGCCF010000018.1, read on the forward strand.
CAAGTTCCTCAGCTCTTTTAAAGATTCGATCCGTATTAGCTCCATCAGGAAAGCCAAGGTCTCCAACAGTTAGTTCAACAGTCTGCAGGCTGTACTTCTTATCAGAAGTCGTAAATTTATCATCAGTAAATAACTTCTCTCCATACTCATTCATCAAGATAGAGTACTGTTGCAATTTCTTAATAAGCTGTGATTTAGTAAGGCCGCCAACTTCCACTGTTCTGGTAATAAATGGGCAATGTGGGTATATTTCATTATTTTCAAAATACAATTGTAGTCACTCCTATCAAATTTGGTAACAGTTTGAAAATACAATACTATAGAAGATTATATTTAGTTATTCTACAATCACCAATAATTTCCCTTGTTAACTAACCTGTGCTGTTGATTTAATCCGGCTACTTTTCAAAATACTATTTCTTTCTCTATAAATTGTCGTACTAGATAGTTTCATCTACTTGGCAATTGCTCGCATGCTATTTCCCTCTAGCGGTATGAAGAGCTTCTACATCCCTAACACCAATCACGTAAGGAATGCGTTTCTGACTTCTACAACCTTTTGCGTATTCCTTAATGCGATAATTCAATGCATAAACACGGCGTTGAACTTCTGCAAACACCGGATCACTGGTAAATTGCTGACTTTGGACCAATGTAGCTATTGTTAGCATTAAAAAAATAATTTTGTTAGAATAATTTCATAAAAAGGAATGATACTATGAATCAATTAATCCAGTATATCAACTACCGACCAAGCTTGTAGGGCGTGCCGTAACATCCCTTGACCTCCTTGCAAGCTTGGGAGCTGATATTTGATGAAAAATCGTTCAAAAGCCTATATTCGCCATCAGAGAGAGCGAATTATTCGAAAAAAATTGACCATTGTTAAAAATGTTTTTTCATTGCCAGGAAATGAGTACAAACCTATACGTGGCAAATTGAGCAAAGGTAAAGTTCATTGCTCTTGTAGAATGTGTAGATACGAACAGTATCACTCGATTCCAAAAGCAAAACAAAAAGCAAAATTAAAAGCTATGGAACAGGAAATAGACGAATATGTCTATTTCTTTTTTTCTATGTCGCAGATTCATTCGTTTAAAACTACTTTTATCATTTGTAAAAAAGGCTTTTATTTTTCATTCATTTACTTTAATATCGATAAGGGCACCCCAAAAAAAGAGATAGAGGTGCTGAAATGTACGGTATTATTAATTATGAAATGTTTTTATTAACAGGGATCTTATTAAATCTAATCCCTGGTGCGGACACCATGTATATTGTCGGTAGAAGTATTTCGCAAGGTAGAAAAGCTGGTATTTACTCTGTGTTTGGTATTATTACTGGCTCCTTAGTTCATACGTTATTAGTTTCTTTTGGCTTATCGCTCATACTTACAAAATCTATTGTATTATTTAATACCATTAAATTTATTGGTGTTATGTATCTCGTTTATTTAGGGATTAAAATGATACGTGATAAGTCAAACATCGGTTTCGAAGCATCGTCAAATAAATTAAACTTAAGAAAAATTTATATACAGGGACTTTTAACAAGTCTAACGAATCCAAAAGTTTCTTTATTTTTTATTGCGTTTCTCCCACAGTTTATAGATATTAAGGCATCAGGTCCTATTCCTTTTTTAATTTTAGGACTTACTTTTACAGCAACTGGACTACTATGGTGCTTATTTGTTGCTTATTTCTCTTCGTACATTACTAAAAAACTAAGAGGAAACCAAAAGGTAGGAATGATCCTGAATAAGATAACCGGAATGATATTTATTGGAATGGGGATAAAGTTGCTTCAAACGAAAGCCCCTTAATAAATTTATATAAAAATGCCCCCTATTATAAAAATGTTATATTGAATGTTAAATAGTTCACTTTTATTGAACAGTCCTTTCAAATTGAGAGGACTGCTTTCTTATTTATCCACTTCTTTTATTAAACATGTCTCTCATATTGTTCATTAGTTTATGTAGCATGTGAAGACGCTACGGCTTTTTTATTTTTTAATCTATTTCACAGGCAATTCACTATACAAACATAGCTATCACTTCATAATAATAGTAAGGTAAAGCTAATTTAGCCTTACACCTCCGAAGGTTTTACTGAGGGTCACTCCTATCCCAAGTGACCCTTTTTTATTTTCTTATCTCACAAAAAAATATTTTTTAATGCCTATAGCTGCATGGTTTAACACCCCACTCCTTCTCTACAGCTAACATATTATATATTGTAGAAAGGAGGTGTGCTTTATGGGATACTATGGTGGAAATGTTGGTGGAATTAATAACTGCGGCTATTACGGCGGCGGATATGGTAATGGTTCAACATTTGCCTTAATTGTAGTTCTATTTATACTTCTAATTATTATCGGCGCTACTTTTATGAATAGAGAGTATTAACATTTTCGATTTAAGGGTCGCCCCCCAGCCTGGTGACCCTTTTATTCAATAAGATTATTTCACATTTTTTGTAATCAATGCTAATGTAAAAATACACATTATTCTAATACAACAGCGGAGGTTACACTAAAAATGTTTCAGATTGAATTACACAGCCTTCGTAAATTTAGGGAGTAAAGTCTTTGTTTTACTTTCTTTTATTTTTTCCAAACTTCTCGTTTCCCCGCTTAAAATTACCCGTAATTTTAGCTAATAATAACTGTACGGCTGTTAGATTATCTTCAACTTCTTTGATCCTCGCAATAAGACGCACAGCCTCCCCATCCTTTACAGTTTTTATTTGTTTCCCTTCGTAATATATGACAACCGTTCCTTTTTTCGTTATTTGATAATCAAACGGTTCTTCTTCACTTAATCTGTTTCGTTTATCTATTTCGCTCACTTCACCATCTCCCTAATTCTTATAGTTTCAAACATTATATTCAAAAAAATATGTTGATTCACTCGTTTTCTTAATTATTTTCAATATGTATCTGATGTAGTAAATAGTCTTCACCCAAACCGCTGTCTTTTGTATAAATGCCGTGGATTTTTATAAAAAAAATTAAGTCCATTCCATACATACAGATTTTATTCCCACCAATTAAGTTGATTAGTTTATAAAAACATATTCACATGTAATTTAAGACTGTTTTCTCAAAGATTGTTGCTAAATAGCATTAGATATTTAAAGGGAATGTTATATTTTTGATTATTGGAAAGGTCTAACGAAATAGTATAATTAAGCGTATTTAACTTATTTCGTAAGAGGTGCTGAGTTTGTTTAAAAAGAAAATATTAGTTGGACATTCAGAAGATGCTTTCCCGGCAATTATCGAACACTTAAAGAGAAGTAGCGTTCCGTTTGAACTAGGGATCAAAGATATTTTAAGGCAATCGTCTGGAAGATTCCGCTCGAAAAAAATGATGAAGTATACATAGCGTTTTATACAGTCAAAGTTCGAAAAAAATATGAGGAACAAGTAAAAGCTATTGTTGAGCAGTATATGTCGCAAGAAGATGTGATGCAATGGTATAAAGTATCGAAAAAGAATGCTAGAAAATTAGAAAAGAAGGAAATGTCGTCTTTTTCAGTTGTGTCTGGTATAAACTACATAGCGATGACAATCATCCATCAAGGTAAGATTGATGGCGGGGGAATTGTTTCGTATATAGCTTGTGCGGTCATAATGATGACTGGTGCATTTTTGACGATAAGTAATTATAAGGAGATGCAAAAAGAATCGAGCTATTTTAGACTGATCGATATGGGATTGGCAATCATAGGTATTGGTGTGATGATTTATGCTGTTTCTTCTTTTTATCTTTACTTCGATAATATTCTCAGAAACATAAATATTTCTAGTGTTTTTTACCTTCTTTCCTTTAATCTTTTATTTACATATTCCGGTAATATAAAAATCAAACCCACTAGTATGAACCCTAAAGAATGTACTTATAATTCATAATTCATATGTATAGTATCATCTGCAAACTGACTAAATACCGGACCGCCTCGGCTACTCAGTCTGTGCATGAACAACTTAAAACTACCAGTTAAAAGAAAAATGTACCTATAATATAACCTGTATTCATAATGCTTGCATGACATTCTTCAAGGAAAAATCTCCTGAAATAAGTTAACTAACAACAAAATTTATGTTAACATATTATCAATCCAATTATTGGAGGTGTTTTTTTGACAGAAAAGAATAGAACATTACTTAGCTCGGTTAGTGGTTTGGCATTAGGTACAGTAGGAGGATATAGAATTTTTACAAACAACTTAGAAAGTATGTCAATGCTAGTAGCATATATTTTCTTTATTTGCGGTTTGATTGGTTTTATTTCTAGTGTTGTAAAGTTGTCTAGAATTTCTTGAACTTGCGTTGCTTTATTGCAACGCTTTTCTTATTACTATTGCACATTTTCTCTCAAGATTCTCTTAGCTTACCTACACAAATTAATAACCTCTTTTCCGGTTCTTTTTCACTGCCAATATTTCGGACATTCTTTAGTTGAAGTTTTTTTGAACGTCAGCTCAACACGTCATTCCGCTTCATCACTTACAGTTCACTTTTCTTTCTAAATCCCCTCGCATAGCAAGAGGGCTTCGTAGCATACAAAAAAGTCACTCATGTTTACTTATGAGTGACTAGACTATCGTGAGAGAAAACGAGCTAATTATTTTATACCCTTAAAAGCTTCAGTTTGCTCCTTAATTCCTTTTTCTGCAGCAAATCTTTCAATACTAGATGCACCAAAGAATCCAACAATTCCATCTACTCTTTCAATAATATAAGCAGCATCTTCCGGTTCTGCAATTGGACCTCCATGGCAAATCGCTAATATATCAGGATTTATAGACTTACCAGCATTAATAATTTTTCGGATTCGATCGACACAGTCATCTAAAGTTAATGAAGTTTGTGCACCAATCGTTCCTTTTGTTGTTAATCCCATGTGGGCCACTAAAATATCTGCACCCGCTTCAGCCATTTTCTTTGCTTGCTCCTCATCGAAAACATATGGAGTAGTTAGTAAATCTAATTTATGAGCTTCTCTAATCATATCTACTTCTAAATCATAGCCCATTCCTGTTTCCTCTAGATTTTGACGAAAAACACCGTCAATTAATCCAACTGTAGGAAAATTTTGAACGCCACTAAACCCTTGATCTTTCAGCTGCTTTAAGAAAACTCCCATCACTTTAAAAGGGTCTGTTCCATTAACACCTGCTAGTACTGGGGTATCCTTTACAACGGGTAATACCTCATTACCCATTTCAACAACAATTTGGTTAGCATCACCATATGATAATAAACCTGCTAGTGAACCACGACCAGCCATTCTATAACGACCCGAGTTATAGACAATCAACATGTCTGCTCCCCCAGCTTCACTACTTTTAGCTGTAATTCCTGTACCCGCGCCAACACCTAGAAGAATATTGCCTTTTTTAATTTCTTCTTTAAAACGATTCAATATTTCTTGTCTCTGTAACATAATCGTTGTCCCTCGCTTTATTTTCTATTAATTCAATCAATTTTTTCGCTGAAGCTAGTGCAAACTCTTCGCTATTTATATCCGCATTGATTTCAATCATTTCCACTTTATGTTGGTCAACCTTTTCTCTTAATGTATCAAATAACATGTTGTCTTCCTCTAAACCGTAGAAAGGCTGTCCTTCAACATCAAGACCTGAGAGCCCTTTTAACGGTAAAAGTAAAGCCGTGTACCCTTTAGCTAAAGCTAATTTTTCAGCAATCACTTCACCTATTTGCTTGTTCTCTTCAACAGATGTACGCATTAAAGTTACTGTCGGATTATGCTTATAAAATTTTCTTCCTACAAATTTATGAGGGACAGAATCAAATGGACCAAAGTTCACCATATCTATTGCACCCACTGATACAACTTGAGGAATTTGTTTTTTTGAAGCTGCCTCTAAACGATGCGGTCCAGCTTTCAATACACCCCCAATTAACTCATCTGCCCATTCAGTAGTTGTAATGTCAAGAACACCATCTATAAATCCATTAGCAATTAAATTCTCCATTGTACGACCACCAACACCCGTTGCATGGAAAATTAATACCTCATATCCTTTAGCTTCCAAGAAATCTTTAGCCTGATTAATACAAGGTGTTGTCACTCCAAACATAGTTGCGGCAATAAGAGGCTTCTTTTTCTCTATAGTTTTATTTTCAAAGTTAAGCATTCCTGCTATCGCAAATACTGCATTCGTAAATATTTTTGTCGAAATTACATTTAAACCAGCTACATCTACTACTGACGGAATCATCATAATGTCGCTAGTCCCTACATACGGCTCCGTATTGCCAGAAGCGACTGTTGAAACCATTACTTTTGGAACACCAATTGGTAATGCCCTCATGCCAGTTGTTACAATAGATGACCCTCCAGTGCCTCCAAAGGATAGTACACCGTCGAATTTACCTTCTTCATACAATTTCGGTAAAAGCACTTCCATCCCTTTTGCAAGAACTGCGGTTGCATTTGCTCGGTCTCCTTTCGCTGCAATTTCTTGTATATCTTCTCTAGCTGCAGCAGCTACTTCAGCATTTGATACATCAGGCTCAAATGCTGGAGTAAAAACACCTGTATGGATCGTAAAAGTATTAAAACCTAACGATTCTATCAACTCTTTTACATATAAATATTCTTTTCCTTTTGAATCAAATGTTCCAGCCAAAGCAATTGTTTTCATATCAACTCTCTCCCTTCTTGATCTTTAAAATCATATAAGAAAGCGGTTTCATTTATTACTCCATTTCATAATACCGTTTTCTTTTAGGTGAGTTAATGTGCTTTTGTTCTATAAAATTGTCTCTTTGTTATTTTTTATATAGTTTTGAGGTGATACACCTTTATATTTTTTGAATATTTTACTAAAGTGAGTATAATCGGGATAACCTACCATTTCGGCAATATTATTTAGTGGTAATTTTTCTAATTTTAATATTTCAATTGCCCTATTAAGTCGAAAGTTAATAAGATATTCTGTAAATGAAATACCCACTTCTTTTTTGAATAATGTGCTTAAATAAGAACGAGACAAATTTAATATTTCTGCCACTTCATTCAATGATATTTCATCCATATAATGTAAACTAATGTACTTCTTGATAAAATTAATATAATCAGCTTGACTTCCTAGACCATCAGTAATTTTACCGATTAAATCATCCAACTGAAAATCGTTCGTTTGCTTAAATGATTTCGTAATATGTATGAGAGCTTGTTCATTTGGAATCCTTTCAAACACAGAACCTCCGATATAACCCATAATAGTAGTATCATCATACATATATTGAACATCTATTGGTTTATTAACCGGGCCTCCATAAATCATTTTAATAATGTTAGGATTTAGTTCATTACATCTATTAAAAATATTTACCGCCAACCTTTTGGCAGCCTGTAAAGATAAAATCTTTTTAGCTCCAAGTGATCCGCCATTTGTTAAACCTAAGTGAACACAAATTATATCTGCACCGGCCTCTATCATACTTATTGCTTGTTCTTCGCTAAATACAAAGGCCACTGTAAACAGCCCTTTTTCATTAGCGATACGAATAGCTTCTACCTCTTTATCATAAGTAATCCCTTGTTCCTCTAAAGCTTCTCTAAAAAGCCCATCTACTAAACCTATACTTGGATAATTATTAATGCCCGAAAATCCTCTTTGCTTAATTAAATCGATATAACTATCTAATTCAATTGTTGGATCTGTAGCACATAAACCAAAACAAACTGGAATTTTTTTGATCATAGGAATGATCTCTTTACTTGCAAAATCCATTACTACATCATTACTATTTGCATATGGTAAGAAACCAGCTAATGAACTTACACCCATTAATCTGAATCGTCCTGAATTTAGAGCTAAAATAAAATCTGCGCCGCCTTGTTCTGCATATTTAACCGTCATTCCAGAACCAGCAGCAACACCTAAAATATATTTATTTTTATTAATTTGTTTTCTTATATTATTTTTTATTTCATATTTATTATTTAGCTTGTCCTCCATATAATTTTCACCTCTACTAATACATTGTTTACTACGGATTTCCTAACTTTTAAAATGCGGCAAAAATCACTAGTATTTAATTCAAAACTCTTCTTAAATGGCAGTATAGTTCAGCTTTTAGAACTAATAAAAACCCTCACTTAAATCTCCCATAATCTCTTTACATCGACCAATTCTTGCCCATCGAATTCCATTCTGTATATGTCTGGCTTTGTTGTATGTAATAAAAAGTTCAGATCGTATTTACTATCATAAAACCGCATCATTAAAGTCATAACTGCACCATGTGTGCCAATTACTACTTTCTGTCCTTGATATGTATTTAATATTTCTTTTAAAACATTTATAGCACGTTTCTGGCAGTCAGCATTTGACTCACCTCCCTCTAAAGCATAGGTTGGGTCAGAAAATGACTTTTCTAATAAAGGGAATAATTCCTTGTCAGATATTCGCTTATCACCAACAATAAATGTTTGCTCTTTAAGGTCTTCAAATACAATTACTTCTTTTGCTATTTGTTCAGCTACTTTCTGAACAGTTAAGATTGAACGACTATACGGACTAGAGATAACAGTATCAATTCTCTCTTTTTTTAGAATATCAGTTATTCGTTGTGCGTCTATTCTACCTTTTTCAGTTAATTGTCTCGTTCTCTCATTTCCGTCTTTCGGTGAATCTCCATGTCGTACCATATATATGAATGTTTTCATAATGCCTCCTATAGTGCTTGAGTCTTTGAATCATTTATGAAACGAAACTAAAAATCAATATTGCTCGGAAGAACTTCTACTGTTCGACTTCTGATATCGGTAAGACTGTTGAATATTTAACTTCTCGTAAAGATAAATTCGTTTGAATTCGGGAAATGCCCAGTCTATTTAATTTTCTTATAAAGCGATCTAATTCTTTTCGATCTCGAATAACAACCTTTAAAAGATAATCATACTCTCCTGTTAAACAATGACATTCTAATATTTCCGGCATTATTTTTAAGGCCTTTTCCAAAGCTTCTAATTCCTTAGCTTGATGAATATTTGTACTCATGAATACATAGCACAGTAAATCGAATCCCAGTTTCTCTTGATTTAAAATGGCAACTTGTTTGTCAATAAACCCTTCACTTTCTAAACGTTTTATTCTTGTATGGGTTGCTGGTGGGGACAAATTCACCCGTCTCGCTATCTCTGCATTACTTATCTGGACCTCCCTCTGCAAAATATCTAGTAATTGGGTATCAATACTATCTAATAATTTTCTTTCAACATCTTTCATGCATTTTTCCCCCTTTTTTATATTCGAAATTTCAGCTTCATTCGGCACCGATTACTAATTATATTCTGAGAAAACCAGTTATTCTTATTGTTATTTTGTTTTTAGTTCATCACACAAAATATTATACAGTTAAAAAGGTAAAAATGTTATTATTCTTTTATCTAAAAAATCAATTATACATACGATAATCAAAGGAGAGATCGTGATTTGCCAAATGTTTATGTTTTATTAATGCTTTTAACTAGTTTACTTTGGGGAGGCAATTTTGTAGTTGCCAAATCCCTTGTTGATCATGCATCTCCGTTAACATTGACGAGCTTAAGATGGCTCATTGCCGTCGCTGCGCTTCTTCCAATGGTATGGTGGAAAGAAAAAAGATTGCTTCCCTCTCGAAATGCCCTCCTACCTTTATTGTTAATGGGCGTTACAGGTGTGGTATTATTCAATATCTTTCAATTTTTAGCATTGGAAAGAACTACGTCGACGAATGTTGGCTTTATTTCAACTTTAAATACAATTTCAATTGCGATTTTTTCAATTGTTTTTCTAAAGGAAAAGATGAATATACTTCAAGCACTTTCAATGCTACTTTCGTTGTTCGGTGTTCTACTCGTACTTTCGAAGGGCAATATCAGCCAATTATTGTCTTTCCATTTTAATTTGGGTGATTTATGGATGCTTGCAGCTGTATGTGTATGGGGAATTTATTCTGTTTGTAATAAATGGGCAATGAAAACTACCTCGCCACTAATGTCAACTTTGTATTCAGGAATATTTGGACTTCTTATCCTATTGCCATTTAACCTTAGGGATTTTACCGTTTCTAATGTTAATCATTCTTTTATACTATCGCTTTTATATACAGGGTTTATTTCCACTGTCGTTTGTATGGTACTTTGGGGCATTGGAATTCAAAAATTAGGGGCTACAACATCCGGTGTTTTCCTTAATTTCAATCCGATTTTCACTGCACTTCTAGCGCTTTTATTTTTAGGAGAGAGCATATCTTGGAAGCAAGGGATCGGGGGATTGATTGTTATTATTGGATGTTTTTTATTTTCGCATTTTAAAACAAAAACCAATCAATTAAAAAAAATACCACTTCAAGTCTAGGTCATTTATAAATAAGAAGTTCCCGAACCTTGCTTTGGGAACTTTTTTGTATTGAACAACCTTTATTGAATGAAAACGTCTATGAAAGATATAGAGAAAAAATTGAGGTGACATTATGCGATTTATTTTTAATAAGATAACACTTTTCAGCATAATTTTTTTATCATTTTGTTCAATAGTAATTGGATATATATTACAAACAATCCTTATCCCTTTACAAGATATTAATTCTATAAGTAGTAAAGAGCTATTGGAATTTCAAAAAGAATATGCAATAAATTATCCCTTAGGAAAAGGGCTACTCTATCTAGGTCTATTTCTGATGATTTTAGTCATAATTCTATTCATTATTAAGTTAAAAAACTTAAAATATAATAATCAAAATTCCGATGTTTAACTCAACCACAATAAAAAAAGTATTATGTAAAGGCGTATGAACACAGTTGCTATAAGCCTTTTTGGAATTTTGCAGAAAAACGCTGCTGGTGCACTGTCTAAATAAAACCATGTATATATAGACCATTTCTTAATTGTAAAAGCGCATTATTATGACGAGACTCTTATTAAAACTACCTGCACCGTAAGCTTAAGAGGGGATTGCTCTTATCGACAAATCACCTCTTAAGCTTACGTGTAGCGTGAAAATAGGCACATTTACACATCACCTAAGTCTTCAATTTGTTCCGGTTTCTTCCCCACAATTTCCTTTACGATCCTATATTATACATAACGTTTCAGTGAACTCTGTCTTTTTGGTTTAATATTTCGCGAATCGAATAATTAATTAAAGCCCCCATTAGTTAAAGAAGAACACAAAATTAAGATTCTACTTTTTTTATCATTTTGAAATTGGTCAATTTAACACCCTCTCGTTCAACAGTTTGTGAACAAATAGTATTGTAACCTCTGTGTTCAAAAAAATGTTTAGCTGTAATACTTGCATCTGTTTCGATTTTAAATAGATTTAATTTTTTCGCTTCGTCTTCTAGTTTATCAACTAAAGCCATAGCTATACCTTGACCTTGAAAATCTTTATGAATATACAGTCTATCTAGGTGCCCGCTATGCGTCATATCACAAAAGCCTACTACTTTATCATTAATTTTTGCGACATAAGATATGTTCTGACCTAATGAAATCTTCCAAGCATCTATCTTTAACTCTTTTTCTTCCTTTGGTGCCCAAGCATCTAATTCTGTTTGTGAATAATCTTTTAAATTAATTGAATGAACTGTTTCATAGAACAAAGAAACAATTTCTTCAATGTCAGCTTCCTCAAATTTCATAATATTCATTTCCCCATATACCTCTCTGCATTAAGATAAGTATATTTTATCATCAAAGTCCATATTTCACTAAACTACATCGTTAGTTCAATAACAATTACTCAGCTCTTTCGTAAATGTAAAAAAAATAAGGGTATGGATTTTCTTCATCAGTAATCCCTTTTTGTACATAAATTTCATTCCATTTTGCAAAGTCTAATTCTGGAAAGAATGTATCCCCTTCAAATTCAAAATCAATTCTTGTAACGTACAGTTTATTAGCATATGGCAAGAACAATTTATAAATTTGTTCACCACCAAAAATGAAAATTTCTTTTTCATCTTCACACATTTTAAATACATCATCAGTAGAATGCCCAATTTCGCAGCCTTCAACAGAATAGTTCATATCTCTTGTTAAAATAATGTTTCTTCTTCTAGGTAATGCTCTTCCAATAGATTCAAGTTTTTTCTGCCAATGATAAGCGAATGTCCTAAAGTAGTTTTCTTTACATACTGCAATTCTTTTGGCAATTTCCATGGTAGCTTATTATCTTTACCAATAACCCTATTGTTGTCCATAGCTACAATAAGTGAAATAATCAATATCTTCACAGCCTTTATTTCTGGTTTTAATCCATTTTAACTTGTTTTTCGTTGCTTTAATCAAGGACGTGGCGTTCTTAGCCCAAGTTCCTCTATTTCAGCGGAGGTTTGGACACCCGCTAAAAGAAATTAAAGTGAATTATATTTTTTCACTTCTAAAGGAATCGATATTATATATAAATCAATAGCATATGTAGTAATCGTAATCCCTTTACCTTTTTCAGTAAATTTTGCTTGAAGAAACCGCTCCGAAACTTTTCTTTTCCCCCATTTTTTAGGGAGCCATTCAAATCCTAAAATATAATATTTATCACCTTAAACAAATCAGAATGTAGTTCGCCCTAAATAATTCGCTTATTCTTTTGGAATTAATTTCATTGTAAAATAACAGTTAATTATTTTCAAAAAAGAATTATAACGCTGAGCTCGTTGCGTGTTCACTGTCTTGACAATATTATGTTTCACTAATGTGGCAAATGAATCTCCGTTCCCCTTTACCTGCGTACATGGTTTATACTTTAAATAAGGTGTATTAAGTACTAATTCCGGGTATTTACCTTTAGCGGCTGAAAATAAAATATACGAGGTGGAATGACTATGGAACATTGTTGCAGTAGCCTTAAAAATGAAAACACTAATATTTGTCCCTCTTGTAATAATAAAGCTAAAAATGTACAGCTAATAACTATTAAATCAATGATGAAACCATCTGTATTAGGATCAATAAACGCTATGGAAAATCACTATTTTTGTGCTACTAAAGATTGTCATGTCGTTTATTTTGATACGAGCAATAAGGAGTACCATTTATCTGATATAAAGGTAGATGTACATCAAAAGGATGATTCATTAAGTACACCGGTTTGTTATTGTTTTGATTGGACTAAAGAAAAAATTAAACAATATCTTGAAAATGAGCTTACGCCTAATCCATTAGAACATATTCGTGCAAATATAAAAGAAAACCGTTGTGGCTGTGAGGTAAACAATCCACAAGGTAGTTGTTGTTTAGGGAATGTTACTAAATATATAAAAGGTCTAGCTTAACCATCTTTCTTTAGTGGAAAAAAGTTATAAGTCGCGAGTCCTAAAAGCCTTTATAAAACAGGGCTTTTAGGACTTTTTTGAATCATTGTGAAGAGGCTACAGACGCCCCAAGGAAGCTTTGCTCTGTGCGAAAGCGAAGCGTCAGCAGCAAATGTTTTATCTGTGCGAAAGCGAAGCGTCAGCAGCAAAGCGCCCACACACTTCAAGTTTTTCAGCCAATTCTTAAGCAGTGATTTTTTGATGATTAACTAATAAATTTAAAATACTAAACATGCGGGTTGATTTCATTTCTTCTTCCTCTTTCAATGTTTCTATTACTGACTTATTCGTTATCTTTACCCTTCTTGTTCAGTCTTAGCGCTTTTCCAATAAGTGTTTGGTCCATTACATTTTAAAGTTGCATTTTTCGGTACCTGTTTCATTATTAGAAGAAGATTTAGTAAATCAACTGACGATCCCAATGAGTTTAGTATGATTAGGAACTTTAATGTCGTTGATAAAAGTCCAAATGCACTAAAAATTAGTGGGAAAATTATTGAAAGTATCATAAAAGGTGCAATCGTAATGAATATATATCTTGATTTCGATATCTCTTCTTCCGTAATGACAAAACCCCCGAATAGAGTAAGCCCTACAGAAGTTTTTTCTGATTTCATAAAATTAGGAATGAACATCAAATGAAGTAATTCGTGAATGATTAATAGTAAGACGATCCCCAAAATAACGCTTAAGTTAATGGTTATTGATATTCCACCAGATGTAAATCCAAAATCTCTCAAAGAGATACTAGAAAAAATATTTATTACCCCAATAGAGATCATTGAAGCGATAATCATTAAAGGGATAGATAACAATATAGCACTAGTTAAATTTTTAGGTTCTTTCATTGGAATCCAGCCATTGTTAATTAAGTCTTCATGTAAATTTGGGTTACTTTTTGGTAATTTGTTTAGTATTTTCATTTAACCTCTCCATTCCATTTTTACGATCTATTGTTTTTAATAATTTCACTTAATTTGAAAATCCCTTCCTTCATTTCATCGAGTGAAGCATACCCATAGGAGATTCGTATAAATTGTCCTGTTTTTTCAGCATAAATGCTACCGGGATTTAGAAGAATATTGTCGGATAATGCTTTCTCAAATAGCCTTTTTACTTTAAACTCAGGCTTTATTTTCACCCATATGAACAAACCACCATTTGGGATGTCCCACGATGCGTAAGGACTCAAATATTTATCCAGTGCATCTAAAGCAACTTTTCTACGAACCTTAAGTTGTTCTCTTACTTTATCAAGGTGATCATCATAGAAATTACTAGATAACCACTCCGCAGCAACGAGTTGTGAAAGAGTACTTGATCCATAATCGGATTGCATTTTTAAATCTGCTAATCGATTGATGACTGACTCCGAGCCAACTATCCAACCAATTCGTAATCCTGGACTAAGGGTTTTCGATAAACTTCCAACATATAACACATTTCCGTAAAGGTCCATTGCTTTCAGTGGTTTAGGTGGTGGGGTGTCAATCCATAAATCACGGTACACATCATCTTCTATAACTGGCAGCTGCTCTCTTTCACAATAGGCAATTAATTTCTCTCGTCTCTCTTCTTGCATTAAGGCGCCTGTTGGATTGTGAAAGGTTGGAATCGTATATAAAATATTTTTTCCTTTTTCCTTCGTCGGATAAATTGAATCGATGATAATCCCCTCATTGTCCATCGCTAATCCTTGCAACTCCATACCCGCAGACTCAAAAACAGTCAACGAATAAAGATAGGACGGCATCTCTAGCAATACCGTAGAACCTCTTTTTAGTAGTCCAATTGAAATTAAATGTAAAGCTTGGAGCGCACCAGAAACAACGAGAATGGACGACGGAGACGCTTCGACCCCTCTTACCTTTAAATAGTCACTAATGGCTTGCCGTAATTTTATATTTCCTTTTGGCTCTTCATAGCCAAAAGAGGTTAATTGATTCGATACCTTTTGAACAATGACTTTCATCTCTTCTAAAGGGAACATCTCTGGTGATAGCTCCCCTTTACTCAATTGAATAAGATTCGTATTCGATTCCGCTTCGTTAATCTCCTGCACCATAGATACACTGGGTTTATGAATGCCTAAAGTGACATTTTCATTCCAGTTAGTCGAGGATTTCGCCCCCATCAAAGTCCAAGTATTATTGGTGACGACTGTTTCCTTCCCTGCTTTACCTTCTAGTAACCCATCTGCCATTAGTTCCTCTAATGCCGTTATGACTGTACTACGATTAACCTCAAACTGTTTTGCCAAATTACGTTGACTTGGTATGGGACTTCCGATCGCCCACTCCCCTTTAGCAATTTTTTCTTTTATAAAATCAATAATCAATTGATATTTTGGTTTTTTCATATGTACGCTCTTTTCTATACTGGTTGGTTTTTTTTATTTTAACCTGTTGGAGAAATTTTACCAAAATCCTATTAATATTGAAATCATAAATTTAATTGGTTGGATAACGAGGTGTATTCATGTTAAAAACATTAGATCTTAAGATTATTTCCGCTCATTTCATAACAATCATTTTATGGGCATCAGCTTTTCCAGGAATTCGAGTGGCATTAACGGCCTATTCACCTGAGCATATTTCACTTTTACGATTATTAGTCGGCTCATTCGTCTTAATAATCATAGCAGTTATTACAAAAACTCCTTTGCCTGCGTTAAAAGATATCCCCATTATTTTATTACTTGGCTTTTTAGGTTTCACCGTGTACCAAGTAGCACTAAATTATGGAGAACAAACGATTAGTGCCGGGGTTGCAAGTTTACTTGTTTCCACAACTCCTATATTCACTGCTTTGTTAGCTGTATTCTTTTATCGTGAGAAGCTTGGATTATGGGGATGGCTTGGTTCACTTGTTGGTTTTTGTGGTGTAGCATTTATTACAATAGGTGGTTCAACTGAAGGATTTTCTTTTAATACTGGGATTATTATCGTTTTAATAGCATCTCTTTCAGAAAGTATTTACTTTGTTTTTCAACATCGTTATCTAGAAAAATACGGCGCTATCCCCTTTACGATGTACGCCATTTGGTCAGGTACTATTTTTATGTTACTATTCTCACCTGGCCTAAGTGAAGCAATAATGGATGCCCCGTTAAATGCAACATTAGTCATTTTGTATCTTGGAATTTTTCCAACAATCATTCCTTATTTTACACTAGCTTATGTTACTTCGCGAACAGGAGCAGCTGAAGCAACAAGTACGCTTTATTTAACCTCTGTTTTTGCATTTCTTATCGCATGGATTTGGCTTGGTGAGGTTCCGCATTTTTCTGCCATAACAGGTGGTTTGATTACTTTAGTAGGTGTATTTATTGCAAATATAAAGAAAGAAGATATTATGAAAGATGATAAGAATGCGCAGCGTTTACACTAACTGGCTCGATCGCATAATCTTATGTCTCAGTATAATTGCGTCCGGAATGGCTGAAAGAAGTTAAAGTCTATTAGACTCGCTAATCAATAGACTGTTGACAACCTTTTTAGAAGTATTTACTAAGTGCTCACATAACAAGTAGTGCAGTTCAATCCACACAAATAGAAAACCGAGTACTCAAATTTTTATGAGTTAACTCGGTTTCACTTTAGTTTAATTCACTTTTCACCTGCAAAGCAAACTGTTCAATGGCTTCTCTATCCTGATAGATTGTAATACCAATACCAGAACGAGTACATCTATGTGAATAAAATTCTCCTGCATCTATCCAAAATTGAAATTGATAAATCTTTTCGTCAACTAGCTCGCTTTTATTCTCCTGGAGTGAAAATGAAAACGCAGGTTCCGTTGAGTCCCATACACCGACCCTTAAAATTTCATCCCAATTATTTAAAATCAGTATAGATAAAGTTTCAAGGTCACTCCGTAGAACGGGAAATTTAAAATCCAATTGATGTGCACCACAATTGAGGATAATCTTTATATCACTTGAAATAGAATCACTTTCTATATTTAATAATTCAAGACTTACTTTTGAAGCACCATATGATCTATCATATAAAGTGGCCATTTCTACCTCCTAATGAATTACATATGAAAGAAAGGACTTACCTAACTTAAAAAGGATTGTTGACCAATACGATTACTCTCAAATCGTACAATAAAAACCTTCACTATTGATGTGAAAGGCAATTATCGATTTATATACGAAAAAAACTCACTTGAAATAAAAATCCATCGCGTTTTGATAAAGAATTTTCTCAGCTGACTTTGCATCAAACAATTCTTGAATTAGTTCAATATCTGCATAAGCAAAAGGTCTTTTTGCTCGTGTGGACGGTAAGTCTGTGCCGAACATTAACGCCTCTGGATTAACAGCTTGAATTGATTTCAAAGCTTGTTCTACATCGAGCTCTACACGACCAAAACCAGTCGCCTTTACTCGTACACCTTTTTCTACTAGGCGCAACAAATGAGGTAAGCCTTCCTCAGATAACCCTAAATGATCAATTGAAATCGCTGGTAATTTTTCAATCGTTGGTGTAATTTCAGGCAAATCTTTTGCATCGATATATAATTCACTATGCCAACCAGCTAAATCATAGACACGTCTCGCAAAGTAATCGAGCTTCGTTAAATCTTCGGAACCGCCACGTTTCACATTGAATCGTAGTGCGCGAACACCTTTTTTATGTAAATCCATAATCTTATCATCTGTCACCGCAAATGGTAGCTGTGTAACTCCACAATATGTAGATTCCATTTTCTCTAAAGCATTCACTAAATAAGCTTGGTCAAATCCTTGAAAAGAACCTGAAACAATTGCACCACCGACAATATTATAAGTCGCTGTTTCTTTTTGGTAATCCTCTACAACATAGCTAGGTGGTACATATCCTTGATTTTCAGTAATAGGGTAATCAAAATCAATAATGTGAAAATGTGCATCAAAAATTCTCATCTTACCGCCTCCTTTCTTTTACGTTATCAAACAAAGAATATAAAGTAAATTTATGATGTTTTATATAAATACATAAGTTTTCCTTATCATCAGCCCGTTCGAATCTTAAAAGTCTTACAAAAATCCCCTCAGTATCACAAATATCGTGAGCCAAAATGAAAGTCAAATATCATTTAGCTACATTAAAATTTAGTACCTTATAAGAGATACTTTAAAGCATTACTCCCAGATGTAATTAACGCTAGCAAACCCGCAGCCAGTATCCATATTGCATAGGGACTCTCTTCTTGTCTTCTCTTGCTTATCCAAAATAATATCATGCTAATTAATAATAAAACCACACCCAGAACTGCCCCTGTAATAATACCTATAATCATTCCCATTTCTTGTTGCCTTCTTTCTTTACATTTTTTATTGTAAACACCAATATTAATTACTAAAACTCTTCGATTTCGATAGTCTTTTGATTCTGCTTTACTTTACTCTAAATTACATTGCATCTACATTTTCAATATTACGAATACCTATGTACGCAATAATTACTCCAATTGCTGCAAGTCCTAATTGCAGTGGAATGAAGGTTACTAATGATATTTCTGGGTTATAAGCGCAAGCAATTGCCACCACAAGTAAAGATGAACCAATTGTAGCCGGAACTGAATGGTTACGCATCCCAAAATACAATGGAATTAAGCTTGTTCCTGTTGCCGCAATAGCAAAAGGAACTATGTTTATGACTTCTCCAATAAACTGGTTTGCAGTTATTGTAAATGGAACGAAAGGAAAATAAATATTAATGATCGAAAAAAGACCAGCTACAACGATATTTGACAACATCATAGTCATTAAGATTAAAAAAGCGATCAAGGCCAGTTTACTAGCAATCAATTTCTTACGACTAACCGGATAAGTGAACATAATCAAAATTGTTCTGTTTTTATACTCTTCAATAACTAGTTTTGCAATTAATACAGAGGCAAACACAATAAACGTTGCCCTCACACTTGCACCAATTAGTACATAAACATCTTCATATGTTGAAATGGGTATATCCCCTTCTCTTTGTGCTATATAAACTACGAAACACACTACTGCAGTTATAATGATGTTTGCAATAATCGCACCTTTTACATACCAACCTAAGTTATATTTCTTCATTTCCAACTTCAGTAATTGTAGCATAGAACCATCTCTCCTTATTGCATGATAATATAAACAATACTCATTATGTTGAATATTGGTAGACCATAACTATTCTTGTATTTATCAATTATTAAACGTATAGCTAAAATAATAGTCACTGTTGTTTTGATAAGAATATTCAATAATGGCATTAGTCCGCTCCCATCTTTAAATCCCCACGACACAAGTTCAACAGGATAGGAGGCCGCCACAAAACAAATGATTATTTCTATAAAATAGTTAGATAATCGATATTTTTTCCATCCTAGTTCCATCGATTTAAGCATGGATTTTCTCTCCGTTCGTTTATTTAAGAAATACTTCCAAAAGAGCTATGTTTTTTAAGAGTATCTGATATTAATTAATATCCTTTTAGCACTCTTAATCCGTAATAGAATTTCCCCCTTTCATGTACTTTAATTGTACGAATCGATCATCTCTTTTTTCTTACTCATTCCTTACAAAATTATTAATTGTAATAAACTAATACAATTGGTAAGCAGTTCTAACTTTGCTGATTTAATTTGTTGGAAAATCTGAAAAAGAAAATTTGATTCGTTTTAAAGCGAGAGAAACGATATAATAAAAAAATACCCGGCTCAATTTAATGAGTACCTGGTATCTTGGGTTTACCTTATGACATTGAAAAGTTTACATTTATTGAATAGCACGTCGTTCTGAATAAAGCATTTGGAGTCGAGTTATTTGTTAAGACAGAAGTATTTAAATTTCTTTACCCAATTCAAAATGATTATGTATTCTCTATTAGGCTTTTACCTGAGTATTAGTAGCAATATAAACACCTACCAGCACCATCACCATCCCAACGATTTGTATCAATATAATTGAGCTGCCGTACGCAATAACTGCAAGTAATGTTGCGACTATAGGCGTTAAGTTTAAATACAAGCTTGCTTTACTAGCTCCTAAGCTCTCTACACCTTTGTTAAAAATAACATAGCCGATCAATGTCCCACAAACGACCATATAAAACATTTCAATCCAACTTTGAACCGACATATTAACTACTTGATCCCAACCACCTTCAAATACCGTGCTAATCGCTAGGAAAACAGCACCAGATAACATCATAATAGTATTCGATAGCATTACTGGTATACCTTTAAGAATTGATTCACCTATTAATGCATAAATAACTCCGCATAAAAGTGCCCCGACAAAAAGAATATCTCCTAAGTTAAAAGAAAGAGAAAAAAAATCAGAAAGCGACCCTTTGACAATAACAATAATTACTCCAATCATCGATAAAGCTAAACCTGTTCCAGATTTGTTACTCCATTTTTCTTTACCTAATAAGACTGCCCCTAACATAGTGAATGCAGGCATCGCAGCTATAATTAACGCACCATTTGTTGCTGAAGTATACTTCAATGCCGTGAAGAAAAGAGCATTGTAACCGAAAATTCCGATAAAGCCAATAAATAATAAGCCTTTCCATTGATTTCTGATTACTTGCCACTGCCATTCTTTCTTAATTGTTATGAATGTAACGAGTATTATTCCTGTTATGCCAAAACGTAGTGTAGCTGCAACAAGTGGTGGAACTTCCGTAATGACATGCTTCGCTGTCGCGAAGGCCCCACCCCAAAACAAAGGAACGAGCAGCATTAATAAATACATATTTCTCGATTGATTTTTGTTCTTATTCCCCATGATTTAAATCCTCCTAAACATTCGAATAACGTTTGTGTGTTTAAGTTTTTAAACATACGAACATTGTTTTGTAAAAAAGAACAAATCAATAGCTTTGCTCAATAGTTTGAATTAGCTCTTTGATTTGTTTTAGAAACTCGTTAGAACTCAATGAATAATATTTTTCATTCCCATTTCGGTTAAAAGTAACTAAACCTGCTTGTCTTAAAATTTTCAAATGATGGGAAACGGCTGGTCTAGAAAGCTCTATTCTTTCTGTTAATTGATTTACATTCAGGCTATCATGTGTGAGTAATAGCATGATAATTTGTTGACGATTTTCATCACCAAGTGCTTGGAAAATGGGGGTTGATAATTTAAATTTTTCTAAAACTTGTTCTTTGTTATTGCAATTAAAATTCTCCATAATTCCCACCCCTATGTTTAAATTTTTAAACATATTTAATTTAAATTAAAAAACATAATTTGTCAAGATACTCTTTATTTACTCTATGAAACCCTTTTAGAAAACTATTTCCAAATGGTTACAGCAATACAGCTTTTTAAAGCTCCATTCATCAAAAAAAGCTAGGCTCACAAAAGATTTGTGAATACCTAGCCGTTTTTATGCGTGTTCATTTGTTAACCATGACATAACTAGGTTACCACATCATTCTCAACAAATTCTGAACAAATCATGAAATTCTCTATTTTTTGGTCTTATAATGTATATTTGTTTTACTACGACAAATGACATCGAGAGTGCCTTCTATTCATTTAGCTTTCAAGTCACAATGCATTTTTACTCATTACTTTCAACCTTCAGCCTTTTAGATGGATATTTTATAGCACTTTATTTTTCTATAAAATACGTATCGTACTCTTCCTTCAACACATAACCTAACTTTTCAGCTAACTTAACTGACGGAGAATTTGCCCCATCCCAGTTCGGGTAAATTCGTTGCTCTAAACAGTCTAAAATTAGCGATGCAGCTGTTGCCGCCGCCAAACCTTTACGCTGGTGTCTTTCGTCAGTTGCAATTTCAATTTCAATGCCAGCATCGTATATACTAAAAGAAGTTGCACCGCAAACTGGAACATCTTTACACGTAACACAATAGCCAATTCCACGCGCCAAAAAGTCATCATGTGACTCAAACTGACTGAAAAAATCTTCAGAAAGTGTTGAAAATGAAGAGTTATTGATAATTGTGGCATTTATTTTTTGTAGCTTATATTCTTCTGGTAAATCATTAATCAATTGTGTTAATTTCTCATGATTAAAATGGGTCTTGTCTCTATTAAATCGATAGCGCTTAAATTTATGTGCCTGTTCTTTGTATTCAAGCTCAATACTATTTTTCCATTCATCCGTATTTACAATAACTAATGGATAGTCCGGTAAATTGTGTAATAATTCCTTGGTACCTGGTACACCTGCATCTCCTGCATAAAAAACAAATATACCTACAATAATTTGAGCTACCTTCGGATTTTCTAAACTATCAACATAAGCAGTTCCCATATGCCCTTGTAAATACGACTGAACTAATGTATCCTCTACACTTTCAAATATCTTAGTTACGTGTTCTATTACTGGCCCTTTTACCTCATAAATCATACATAATATGCTCCCTTATACGTTTTTTGTACATAATAAAAAACCTCGTGTTCTGCCCTTCAGCAGTCACAAGGTTTCATCCACGTTTAAGAGAGTATACGTCTAGTTTACAACGTACACAAACAGTGAGGGAAATTGGACAAACTGAATGGCAAGAACTTGTTTACACGTTTGTTTGACATTACCCATCACCCTCTTCCTTCATTTTTTTCTAGTATATAGGAAAAATATAAAAAAGTCAATTGACCTAACATTTTTTAAGTCCCTAAATTTAGCAGATGGAATATTAAATCTATGCGTTGTAGCCATCTTACCATCATAGTTTTTTTCTTGTATTTACTTTTTTTAATGTTTGAGCTCTTCGACCATACTCGAAAGCTTCATGAGCGTTTTCCAATTACGGACAGTTGCTGGAATCTCAAGCTTTTTCAAATTATTAGCGAGTTTGGAGTTTCGAATGCTGTCATGAAATAAAAGATACACATTTCTTCCATCAATTACACTAAGTTCTCTTTCATTTGAATAGGATAAAAACTGGTCACTATTGACCTTCGAAGGAGTTGCCGGTAACAAAGCAACATGCAAGCATTCCCCCTTACATGATTGCTCCGCTTCTGAAATGTCCTGATCTGAAAAAGGGGATTGATTTACGATCTGCTGTATTTCCTCTGCTGTCCTAATGACAACAACACTAGAGATCCCAAAATCCTCTTTAATTTTATCGTGAATTTTCGTTTGCAAAAGTTCTTCAGTTTCGTCTGATTCAAAAAGGATGTTTCCACTTTGGATATAAGTCTTTACATTATGTAATCCTAGATACTCAAGAGAACTTCTTAATTCTGCCATGATTATTTTATTGTGCCCGCCTACATTAATTCCTCTAAGTAGTGCAATATATATAGTCATACAAACCACCCTTTCCATTTATAATTTATTTACTAATAATAGTTACATCCTTATATTGCTTCAAAGGCTTATCCTCTAGAAAATCAATAATCATTTCATTAAAAATATCTCGGCGCATCGTACTTAATGGGTCGAATGCATTTCTGAATAATGCTAGTTTTGCATTTTGAATATGGTTAAAAATAGTTCGGGATCCTTTCCCTTCATCAACGCCTGTTATAACTTTTCCTTCGCCACCCATTACAAGCGTACTTGACTTTATTCTATGCAATTGATCAGTATGAGTTGGAAATGGTGCTTTTTTCATTGCAAGCAGCATCTTCTTATCAATCGAAAATGACTCTCTTAATATCCGTTGTGTATAGAGATCCTCCTTATAAAATTTCATCATAATATTTATTATTGTACTGTATGGAAGCAGACTAAATATAAAATTTGAAATCGACAGTACCCAGCCTGCAGCAATTGTGGGCATCTCACTATAACTATTAGAGACCACGAGCTTATCTACGTATGTTGGGTATTTCATTGCAAGTAGAGTAGACAATTGACCGCCTTGCGATACACCGATTACATGAATTTTGCTAATTCCAAGTACATCTAAAAAACATTTTATATCCTCCACAATAATATGATGATCATATTTATTATTCGGGAATTCCTTTGTCGTATCACCATGTCCTCTATAATCTGGCATAAGCATTTGATAGCGTGAAGAGAATGCTTCAAATTGAGGTTCCCACATCTTCCATGATGCTCCGCTCCCGTGTAAAAACAAAATGGGCGTCCCTTGACCTTTGATTTCGTAATGGATTGTGATACTGTTCACATTAACTTTTGGCATAAAGACTCCTCCTACTTTGTATTACTACCCTTTCTCTCTTCCCACTGAACTAAAATTTGCTCCGTCTGTTGGATCACAAATTCAAAAAACTCGATACTCTCATCGATGGTTGATACAGCTTGCTCCCCAAGAACTAATTTTTTTGCTCTACGCAAATATTGTGCCATCATTGCACCTTGGGCAATGCTCGTATGCAAAGTCGATGTCCATGCATCTGAATGCAACTGATAAAAATCTCGCTTGCTACCGGGAATCCCTACTTTACGAAATAAAGAAATCTGAACACCTTGTCTAACGGACAATGATGCCATACCTTTGCTTATTTGCAAGTCATTCACCATGTCGTCAAGTGATTTGGGAGCACCTGATATCAACAAATATCCCCATATTTTACCTAGTGACCTTGCACCACCTGTGGACTCAATATAAGTACCAAAATCCTCAATTAATACCTTTTGCTCGTCGTTTAATAGTATGCCTTTCATAGTACACCTCGTATCGTTTAGTATGTTTAATATATATTAAACATACTGAATGCAATTTGTAAATTAAATGAATGCATTTCAAATAGAAAATAAAGCGAAACCTTACCAAAACCTATTCCACTTTACATTAAGGTGCAATGGGACGATAACTTAAAAGATGGAGAGGATACACCAATCATATCACCCGCTTATTAGGACTTAATTTTAAGGACCACAGGAAGAAGTTTTGAAGTGAAAGAGCTATTTTGCGTCAGAAATATCGAGTCAAAGACTTACCCTCTACTAAATCGAATGAACAAAAGTATCTTTTCAGGGAAATCGTTGATAAAAAAGGAAGAACCCATTACAGAAACACTCAATAGAAATAAGTTATCACTGAAACGAAGATTAGCCACAATAGAAGTGGAAAACCAAAAACTAAAAAAGATAATGCAATCTTACTTGGAAAACTAGCAAATGACCCATTTGGAAACGAACAAATTAATATATCGAACGATGAAGTTCCATTCTAATAAACTCTAGTAAAAAGAAACATTGTTAACGGCTGAAAAGAGACAGCTCTTGTACTGTCTCTTTTGTTCAACTAAACCACCTGTTTGTTTAAGTGTAATGTTTCACATAATAATCATTATATTAATAGTATAGATAAACAATTGCTTAAAATTAGTAACATATTTCGGCGCAATCAGTAACATATTATTTCAGATTAGTTTCTAAAACATAACCATTGTTCCAAGTACCTATAAGTAGTAATTCATCATTTTTACTAAATTCTGCGAAACAAGCATAAGAAAATGTTTCAACTAAAATAACCTGTAAATCCTCAGAACGTACAATCAGAACCTTTTTACTATAAGCTAATACAATGAATAAGCCATTATCAGACAGATGGATGTGTGTGAAGTACCCGATATCATCTAATTTTTCATCCTTTAATAGATTTTTTCTCATCAATATTTTATTGAATTCCGCATTCACTATGATTAAGTTATTTTTTTCCACTAAAATATATACCCGATAAACTGGGTTATAAATCAATGTATCCCAAAAAAGCTCGTCTGGAAAGCAAATCAATGAAGTATAAAATGTACCATTTTTTTCAGTGACTTTTAGTATTTTAAGTTCATGATATAGTTCATTTTCAAAAGCTATTGTAAATAGATGCGCATTTTCACTTTGTATATGATGATGGTAACTCATATATCTGATAGGCTCTTCGAAATTAGTCAAGATATTAATTTCTCCATTTTCTGTATTGATAGAAGCTAATTGAATATCTGCTTTTATTCTTATTTCATCAAGAATAATAAAGGGGTTAGTAGTTAAAGCAAAATTCCCTTCAGTCAGATGTATAGCTTTATTCGATTGAAATATAGCAACTAAACTAAATTCAGTCGTTTCATAAACATACACCGTACCAGTAGTTCTTTTAATAAATAGATATTTATCATCAGCAGAGAATTTTATCTCACCAGGATTTTTAGGTTTAGGAATCTCCACCACTTTCTCCCAAGAAATAGTGTTATAAACAATCGTCTTTCCGCCCATTGTATGACATAATAGTTGATAATCATTTGAAAGACATAGCTGAAACGAAGTTTAGAATTTTTTAATGGTGTTCAATTTAAACATTATGTAGAAAACCCCTAAATAAATTATTTTATATAGAATCATCATAACACAACTATAATTCCCTCATTCCTTATTGCACTATCCTCTGTTTGTGGAATAAGAAAAGGAATTAAGAAGTAACAATTTCTACGTACAGACCATAAAAAAGAGCTTATATCTTTTATTACTTAGATATAAGCTTTTCTTATCAAGTCCGAAGGGATCAATGTATATTTAATTTTATCTGAGTGCCCTTGAATGTTCTTTTTTATCGATACGAATCATGTGTAGGTTGAAACAAGTCTTCTTCTGAATTTCTAACAACAGAAAAGTGTTCGACATTGTAATGACCATGAAGTGTATTGTTATGATGCTTGATAATTTGTTCTGCACTTAAAACATCACTGTCCGTTGTTGAATGCCCATCACCAACTAACGTGACATCCAAACCACTAATAGTCGCGGTTCTTACTGCACTATCGATACAGTGTTGTGTCGAACATCCCATCACAACAACATGTTTAATTTCTTGAGAATGTAAATGATTTAGCAGTTCAGTCCCATGGAAACAATTCGTTGCTTTTTTATCGAATATCTTCGCTTCCTTAGGTACGCTAATGCCATTATGAATACCGAACCCTGTCCCTTTACCTTCAGCAACATCAAGATCCCTTACAAAGACGACTGGAACATTGGATCTTCTTGCTTTGTCAATGACTAAATTTATATTTCTAATAAGCTGTTCCTTCTTAAAAACAGCCCTTTCTTTCTCATTACCATCCATTAATTCTTGCTGAGCATCAATAATAAGTAGTGCTTGATTCAAAAAATTTTCCCCTTTCAATTTGAGGAAACGCTATATAATTATTTTTTAGTTAGACGATTTCCCCTTTTTGTTTATCACGGTGCTAACATAATTTTTGTTCATAATATCTACCCCCTAAAATGAAATTGTCATTTAAGAATTAATATTATCACATTTTCCACAAAAAGTAATAATAGGCAAATCAGAACATTTCAATCTCATCACCAAAACATGTGGTGATAACCACATTTCATTAGTTTTTAACACTATTACATTGCTTAAGTATATAATCCATACATTGAATAGTGTCATCAATGCGTTGTTTTTTCGAATTACAATAGCGTTTATTAGAACCTTCTCGAATACTGATGGCTTCGTTAATAATATTGTGATATTCTTCTGGTAAATGATGTATTGCATATTTACAAGCATCAACTTTCGAAACAATATCATGTTCTTGCAGTGTATAAAATTGCCGTAAAACCCCTGTTATTGACCACTCTACTTCTGAATCAACTAAATTTTTTGGTATTAAAAATGCTTTATATTTTTTAATTTTTTCCAATCTACTCGACCAATAACTGTTCATATTTTCTAAAACATAATCATCAAGCACTCTTTCATCTACACTGAAGTTATATGTAGCTACATCTGCCCCTAAAATGGTAATCCCTTTATTTTTTAATATCCACCAAGTAATTGGGTTAATATGATCATTACTCCAATTTGTTTTACCTTCGTTGACGTTTAAACAACCATTTACCTCACTCTGTTTCTTGCCAATATCCTCAACAAGTAAATAACATCCATCCATCCCTGTATTCTTGTATTTTCGATTTAATTCTTTGTGAAGAGCCGATATTACTTTCGCATCTTCTTCGGTTAAGGATCTATTAACAACTGCAATAAAGTCGATATCACTAGAACCGTTTATGTAAGCGTTAAGAGCAATTGAGCCATGTAAATAGAACCCTTCAAGCGTATTCGGTATTTTATTTTGAAATAGGGTAGTATATTCATTTAAAATTTTTTGAACCTGAATAGAAACTCTAGAATCCATAAAAACTCTCCTTTTAATCAAATAATACTTATATTACCAAAACACCAACTATATTTTCCATTATTGATACTAATATGATTATCATCAAAACGTATTGTTGATTTCCATTCCGACTGGGCGCTTTCTTTGGGGACGTCCGATGAGCCTCAAGGAGTCGCCCATTCCCCACTTCAATTAACTTAATTACATAGCATACGTTTTATACAAAGGTTATCTATACTTTTGATAATGAATCAACATTGTATCGATTCATTTATTTTCTTATAAAACTTAAATAGAACACTAATCAATTCGAACTCGGCCCTGTAACGACGTATCTTTTGGAAATTCATTGGGTATTCTAGTGATTAGATAAGGAGTGGGAGAATTTGTACACAGGTTATATACAAGTAGTTGTTCAAACGATTATTAGTTTTTTTGTTCTTCTGACACTTACGAGGTTTCTAGGTAAAAAACAACTAAGTCACTTAACCTTCTTTAACTACGTAACTGGTATTACAATTGGTTCAATGGCAGCCAATATGGTAGTTTTAAAAACAATTGTATACACAAAATTTTTAGTAAGCTTAATTGTTTGGTGTGCGCTTACTACTTTAATTAGTTACATCGCTCTAAAATCCGGAAAAGCAAGAACATTACTTGATGGACAACCGACAATCGTTATTAAAAAGGGAAAAATAGATAGAAAAGCTTTAGCAAACACTAAAATTAATATTGATGACCTGACGATGATGATTAGACAGTATCAAGTTTTTTCAATTACAGAAATTGACTATGCAATATTAGAACCAAATGGCATGCTTAGTATTTTGAAAAAGCCTGAATTTCTAGGCACACAGAAGATCGATTTAAATATCTCTCCTTCATCTCCAGCTTTTATCCCCATTGAAGTGATCACAGATGGTAAGCTATTGAAACGAAATTTACTGGAAGTTGGAAAAAGTAGAGAATGGCTAGATAGCGAATTAAAAAAAGCACATATAAAAACAATCGAAGAAGTATTTTATGCAGAAATTCAACCGAACGGTAAAATATTTATCCAAAAATTTGATTAAGGAGATTTCTAAATCTAATGGCTTATCGGTACTGAAAACTTGACAAAAAAAGTTATTTATGCAATAATTTACTTTTAAATAATTTATCTGTACAATAGGATTCTCCTGGCCAGGGGAATCCTATTTTTTTTGAAGGAGTGTATTTGCATGAACAAAGGTGAATCCAGTTTAACTTCATTAATCTCAGCTTTTAGTAGAGCCTATCATAGTCAATTTGATACCCCTAAAATTTTTGATGACTATCTAGCTCAAAAATTAATCACACAACAAGAGTTCCATGACATTCAAACAAATATGGTACAAGGCATCCAGTTTTTTAACAAAGAAATCGCAGAAAAACTAAATGGACAAACTGAAGAGCTATTAAAATGGATTGTGCAAACACAGCTCTCCCCCACACCCTTGGCGCGTGCAGCATATTGTGAAAAAGTTTTACTGAATGAAGTTTTGCTGGGTTTACAGCAATACGTCATACTCGGTGCAGGGTTAGATACATTTAGCTTAAGACACCCGGAATTTGAAAGCATTTTGGAAATCTTTGAAATTGATCACCCTGCAACGCAAGAATTTAAAAAGAAAAGATTAGCTAAAGTTAATTTAAAGCTTCCAAGTAATGTACATTTCGTTTCGATGGATTTCACAAAAAAGTTTTCATATCAAAATCTAATGGATAGCGGCTTTGACAATAAAAAAACTTTCTTTAGTCTACTAGGTGTTTCCTATTATTTAACGAAAGTTGAAATTTCAAGTTTAATTGATCACTTGTTTGCCAATGTACCAACAGGAAGTTCGATAGTGTTGGACTATGCAGATGAAAAACTATTTAAAGAACAAGGAATATCAAACCGAGTAAACAACATGGTAAAAATGGCTGCAGCAAGTGGTGAACCGATGAAATCATGTTTTACTTATGAAGAAATGGAAAAAATGTTAGAGAACTCAGGTCTGCTTATTTACGAACATCTATCGCCAGATACAATTAATGAGCTTTATTTTGACAATCGAAAAGATTATTTAACAGCCTTTGAAACGATTCACTACGTCCATGCCGTGAAAAAATAAGTTAAGTTCGGAGGAATCAAATGAAATTTTATCAATTGTCCAAAGAAAATGGCAAAAATATAACACAGTTTAAGTCAAGTTTTATTATGTCTCGTATTATCAAAACTGAAGCATCAGCTAGTCTCGGGTGTATGTATTTAGAAGAAAACGGTGTTATTGGCTATCATCAAGCGGTAGTTCCCCAGCTTCTCTTAATTATAGAAGGCGAAGGATTTGTAAGAAATGAACAGGAGCAATATTATCAAGTTCAGCCTGGAGATGCAGTTTATTGGGAAAAGGGTGAATGGCATGAAACTAAAACGGATAAAGGATTAACCGGCATCGTGATAGAATCTGAACAATTAAATCCCGCGGCTTTTATGCCTTTAAAGTGACTTACTAATATTATCAATTATGCCTCGGCATAATTGCGTCCGGAATCGGCTTTGTGCTTGGGCCTGCACGATGCAGGTCAGTTAGCCGTTATCGCATGGATGCGATGGTTTTAGGCTAACATCCTTTAAGCACTCCTTTCCGATTCCGTGACATCCGCCGGAGGCTTTAACTTCTTTCAGCGACCCGCTGAAGGAAGTTAAACTATTTCTCAGGCAATTAACTATGCAAGAATAACATCGTATCATATGTTAGTAATGTAAGATTGGTTTAGTCTTACACCTCCGAAGCTTTGTTACTAAGGGTCACTTATAATATTAAGTGGCCCTCTATAAGTTTTCTGTTCAGGAAATAGTGTTTTTATATAGTTTATTGACAAACTCTTAGAGTATTTCTATCTCGATCATACAAGATAAAATTTCGTCTCTCCTTCTCTATCATTCCCCAACTCCAAATAATTGTCTGGAAAATTTAGTGAAATCGGAATAAATATCACTTCTACTCCTTTCAATATGGTTTACTCTCCATCCTTGTAACTCTCCATGAACGCTGGGTTTGTAAAGTAACGTTGGAAATGACTAGACTCAAATTCGAGTTCTAGTCACTTGATTTATTATATTTCAATTATTATTCACTATACTTGAATGTTTTTAAGGAAATGATAAGTGTCACGGCTAAGCATCCCGATAAAAGAAGTAAAGATTCTCCCCATGTACTAAAATTATTTAGAAACGCGGCTTTAATTCCATTTACAAACCATTCAAATGGATTTACCAGACTAACATATTGTATAAGGTTTGGCGCTTTTTCCATTGTATAAAATGCATTACTACAAAGTAGCATTGGTATCATCAGTACGTTTGCAGTCATACTTAAATGCCCCTCGTTTTTCACGAGACTTGAAATAAAAAAGCTTAAAAAAACAAAACTTAATGAAGCTATTAGGATAATCGGTGTCATATATAAGAGGATTTTAAAAGTAAAATTCAGTTGATTGATAACGATAGCGAATAAAAGCACGATGTAAGATAAGATAATCGCTACTATAGCCCATGCACTAGAAATACTGACGATATATTTCCATAATGGCATTGGTGTAGCGTGAAGTAAATTATAAACCCCTCTTTTTCTTTGCGATAATGCTATAAAAGCAGTGGTCATAAATGAATAGAAAAATACACTAATGGCAATGATTCCTTCTACATAATTTCCTGCATAACTCGGTAAAAATATCCTTAACGCAATAATCGCAGCAAATGGCATTAATATTGACCAAAAGAGTAAATACATATCCTTTACGCTAGATTTCAAATTTAATACGAAAATAGCCTTCATCTTCTCGCTCCTCACTTCGTTAATTCAAAAAATAATTCTTCTAAATTTTGCGTTTGGTAGTGCTCCATTAAACTATCAGGTGAGCCATTTGCCATTATTTTTCCGTGATGCATAACCAACACTCTGTCAGCTACATTCATTACTTCCAACATATCGTGGGAAGAAAATAACACGGCAACCCCGCTATTTTTCAATCGTTTAATGATCTGTTGAATTTCTCTTTGGCCTCTAGGATCCAATCCAGCAGAAGGTTCATCCAAAATTACTAGTTTCGGGTTATGCAAAGTTGTCACGATAATAGCTAGCCGTTTTTGCTGTCCTAATGACAGTTTGATAGCAGGCGTTTTTTTGACCTGCAATAAATCAAAAGCAGCGAGTTTTTCATCAATATCATTTTTTGTGAGCGAAATTCCATAGAATGCCCCAAATAATTTCACATTATCCTCTACAGAATAACCTTCAAAAAAAGGGGTTGATTGAAGCTGCGTACCTATTTCCTTTTTGTAGTCGGATGTCCAGTATTCAATCGTTCCACTGTCCTGCGGAATAATGCCAAGAAGCATACCGATCGTTGTAGTTTTCCCAGCACCATTTGTGCCCACTAAAGCTATTACCTCCCCTTCTTTAATGGCAATATTTATATGATCAACGACACATCTAGCTTTATAACTTTTCGTTAATTGACTAGCGCTAATGAGTTCTTTCACATTATCTCCCCTTACTTAACATTGTATATTCAACGTTGAATATATGGCTAATTTTTAACTCCCTCATTCGAGAGAGTCACTTTTTTTCATAATTTCAATAGCTTGATGTACAAATTTTGATTGTACTTGAACAATTTCAAGCATATTATCAAATGCTAGTTGTGTTAATGCTGGTAGTTCTCCTTGCATAGCAATTAATTTCGCCTCATAGCCAGCATTGATCGCCTTTTCTTCTTGTTCCAAAATTATTTTCTGCTTTTCTAATGCATTCACCGCTTTAGCTTTTGGTAGTTTAAATGCAAAAGAGACACCAGAATATAAAGTTGTAGGATAAACTACAGAGGATTTTTCAAGAGCCTCGATAATTAATTCTTGCTCATGTGCCCTGCCCTTTTCAGTAATTTGGTAAATTGCTTTTTGTCTGTGACCTGTGGATTCAATACTAGCCACCTCTATATAGCCATCTTTTTCAAGTTTCTTCAAAGCATTATAGATCGAGCCGATTAGCACACCACCCCAGCGTTCAGCGTCGCTTAATTCAAGCATTACTTTAATATCATAGCCAGTCATTGGTTTTAGCCCCAACATAGCAAGAACTAATAGTCTTGTCATAATAATCACCTTTTTATATTCAACGTTGAATAAATTGAATATAACGGTTCTGCATTTTTTTGTCAATAATTTTTTATTTATTATTGAAATGTTGCAAAAAACAAAATATATTACAATAACGTTTTTTATGATAAAATATATGATATTGCGCCATCAAGGGGCATGAACCAATTCAGGCTGTAGCAAATTTATTTGCTACAGCTTTTCTTTTTAAATAAATTTAGATATATATCCCGCATTAGAAAAATAAAAAATGGGACTGCACTCTTGCATCTATAATTTTCTAATTATTCTCTCAATTTAATCAAATGATTTACTAAGATTATTATTAACTGGCCAGGCGTTTTGTAAAAATTCATTAAACGTTAGTATATTCGGTTCATTTGAGCGAACTTTTAAATTAATGGCTGATGTAATGATAGATTCTGAAACATGTTGGAGGATGCTGATCGAACCATCCTGTATTTCATTCTCTATAGCATTTTGACCTAAAATCGCATAGCCTGTTCCGTTCAACACGGCACGCTTTATCATCTCATCACTTCCACCAACCATAATAGTGGACTGAGGTTGAAATTCGGCTTTTTTGAAGTATTGTTCAATGATATTACTGAAACTACAATGATAGTCATAGGAGATAAAGGTATCTTCACATAGAATTTCTTGAAAACTTCTTTCTTTACTAATTCTAGAAGAAGCAACTAAATAAGCCTTTTCCTCTTCTAAAAAAGTTTTACTAATATCAATATCATTACATTCATTCGCAATAATAGCAATATCCGCTACGTGGTCTCTTACACTTTTAATAGCATGTATACTATTTAGTGGTAGAAGACTTATTTTCACAGTCGGGTAGATTTCCAAATAAGCTTTTACAATCGGTAAAAGATGTTGAGTACAATAATATTCTGAGGCAGCAATGGTCAGAATGCCAGACGGTCCATGTAGCTCTTCCATGTCTTTTTCTAACTTATCTATAAAGATAAATAAGTTATCGACATGGTCTTTTAGCTTTTTTCCAGCAGCTGTTAGAAGAGTCTTTTTACCAACTCTTGTTAATAAAGTGTGCTTCAGTTCTTTTTCTAAAGATTGTATTTGTAGCGTAATAGTTGGCTGTGTATACCCTAATCTTTTGGCAGCCTTTGTGATATTTAATTCTTCTGCGACCACTTGAAAGGTTTTCAAATTCCTTAGTTCCATTTAATCACCGTCTACTTTCCCCTAATTCCTACATATTAAATCTGTATTTCTATTATAAAGTAATAATTACCCTTCTTCCATTTAAGAAATTATGAGTGTTATGCAAGGTCGAATTAGAAGTTTTTATTTCTATCCCTCTTTATCAACTATTTTTCAACTATTAAAATTTCTTATGGTAGGCATTTGACGTTTTTTCTGAATTGAGAGAAAATTCCTTCAACACCAATGAAATGGGGATGAGATTATGATTGATTGGAAAAATATTAACGAAGAAGGCCTATTAGCACCCACAATGGCGAAGGATTTTCCGAATCTGCAGGTAGTAAAATCTGAGGGATTATTTTATATAGGAGTAGATGGTAGAAAGTATCTAGACTTTACTTCTGGTATTGCTACAGAAAATACAGGGCATAGACATCCAAAGGTAATTACAGCTATTAAAGATCAAGTAGATCGTTTAGTTCATGGTCCTATCGGTATTATTAATTATGATTCAATTATTCTATTAGCTAAGAAATTGAAAAAGATTTTACCAGAGTCATTAGATTGTTTTTTCTTTGGAAATAGCGGAGCAGAAGCAATCGAAGGTTCAGTAAAATTAGCAAGACATGTAACCAAGAGACCTTACGTTGTTTCTTTCCTTGGAGGATTCCACGGCAGAACGATGGGAGCGTTGAGTCTTACTACATCGAAAAGTAAATACAGAAGGAATTTACCGGTTGGAGCAAACATGACCTATCAATTACCATATGCTCAAATAACGGAAACACCAGAGGGTTTAAACCACGAAGAATATTGGTCAGAACATGTTGAAAAAGATTTTGAACGTTTATTCAATCATCAAGTATCTCCAGATGAAGTGGCAGCAGTTATTTTAGAACCTGTTCTCGGAGAAGGCGGTTATGTTATCCCTCCAAAAGCATGGTTACAAAAAATAAGAGAAATCTGTGACCGATTCGGAATTTTACTAATCTTTGATGAAGTTCAAACTGGTTTTGGTCGAACAGGTGACTGGTTTGCGGCCAATCGATTTGGTGTGACACCAGATATTATGGCGATTGCAAAAGGAATTGCCAGTGGCTTGCCCCTTAGCGCAACTGTAGCTTCACAGGAGTTAATGGAACAATGGACAATTGGTAGTCATAGTACTACATTTGGCGGAAATCCTGTCGCATGTGCAGCTGCATGCGCTACAATAGACGTTTTAGAAGAAGAAGGTTTAGTGGAAAATGCTAGAATATTAGGTGACTATGCATTAAATAAATTAATACACTTAAAAGAAAAACATCACACGATTGGCAATGTTCGTGGAATTGGTTTAATGCTAGGAATTGAAATTATTCATCCTGTTACCCTAGAACCAAATGGTCAGGGCTTAATGAAAATCCTCGAGAAGTGTCTGGACAAAGGGGTTATTTACTATTTGAGCGGTAATAAGGGAGAGGTAATTCGAATGATGCCTCCATTAAATATAGATAAGGAACATTTAGACTTAGGAATTTCCTTGCTTGACGAAGCGATTACCGAATACGAATTAGAGTTAAGTTTCGGGGGTGAATAAATGAATACACTAGATACTTTTGTTCTTCTTCTATATTTCGGTGTCTTAATGATTATTGGAATAATAGGAGTTAAAAAAGCGAAATCTGAAAAAGATTTTGTCCTCGCAGGAAGTCGTTTAGGGTACTACAGCCATGTCGGCTGTTTAGCAGCTGTTATTATTGGTGGTGCGGCTACTATGGGTTCCACGTCATTAGGTTATAATTACGGGGTTTCTGGTCTTTGGTTTGTTTCGATGATGGGCTTTGGTATAGCTGCCTTGGGTCTTTTCGTCGTTAATAAAATTGGCGGTTATGAGGTTTTTACTATTAGTCAGTTACTCGGAAAGCGCTTTGGAGAAGGAACTCAGCTTATCAGTGCTATTGTTACAGCCATCTATACCCTTATGGTCGTAGTAACACAAGTAATTGGTATGGGAAATGTTATTCACGTGTTATTAGGCTGGTCCCTTATTCCTTCTATGATTATTGGCGGAGGGATCGTGCTCTTTTATACAATCTTAGGTGGAATGTGGAGTATTACCTTAACCGATATTATACAATTTATAGTAATGACTATCGGCGTATTTTTTATTATGTTCCCGTTTAGCGTAAACAGTGTTGGAGGATTAACTGCTCTATTTAGTAGTGTGCCAGAAGCGCATCTTAGCCTTACAAATATCGGCTGGGATCGTATCTTCCAATATTTTTTATTGTACTTCTTCGGTTTAATGGTTTCTCAAGACATCTGGCAGCGTGTATTTACAGCGAGAAATCAAAAAGTAGCGAAAAGCAGTGCCATATCGGCCGGTCTTTACAGTGTTTTATATGGTTTAGTACTAAGCATTGTAGGTATGTGCGCACTTGTGCTACTTCCAAATTTAGGAGACTCTCAATCAGCGTTTACTAGCCTTGCATTAGAAATTCTCCCACCAGGCTTGTTGGGGCTAGTTCTTGCTAGTGTTTGTTCTGCACTTATGTCAAATGCTTCGGGTGCTATTTTTGCCTCTGCGACCCTAATCACTAACGATATTATTAAGGTATACGTAAAAAAAGATATGACTGATAAAGATATCATCAATACATCGCGAATTGTCATACTTGGCTTAGGTATGTTAGCCATCATTTTCTCAGTATGGATTCAAAACATACTAGTTGCATTAGATATGGCCTACGCAATTTTATCAGGTGCTATCTTCGTACCACTCATCATCGGTCTCTATTGGAAGCGTGTAACAAGTAAAGCTGCTTTCTATTCTATTATTGCTAGTTCACTAGTTATCTTTATTTCATTTATAATTTTTGGAATTACTTCTACATTACCGATTATTTATGGTTTAATTACTGGACTCGTCGTTATTGTTGGTTTCACACTTATTATTCCCGAAAATAACATTGAGGTGAACAAGGAAAAATACGACAATTTATAAGTAAATATTAAAAAGCTTCAAGTTTATAAGACAATCTAAATTAAGCTGCACTCCAATAGTTAGACACAACTAACAATTGGAGATGCAGTTTTTTATAATTCGGAATCATTAATTCAAGAATTTGCTGTGATTAGGTAAAGCAATCTGCTCAAATTCAGTCGCTAACTTATGCAAATTTCTAGTAAGCTCTTCCCCCTTCATCGGTAATCCATGTCCTGTAATAGCAACTAAAGGTTTTAATGCCTCTAATTTTTTTACAGAATCCCAAGCAGCCTGCCAATCCGTTGTGAAATATCGTGGCGGTCCGCTAATTTCCTTTTTTTGTAGCACGACTTTGTAAAGAGACTCTTGTTTTACCGTAACAAATGCATCTCCAACAATTAACGCTCGATCTTCTTCGCGAAATAAAGATATATGACCTGGCGTATGGCCCGGAGTATGAATCCAACGAAAACCATCCATATATGGAATACTCCCATCGGACGGGAGCTCCTCAATGTTGTTTCCTAAGTTAATAGCTTCATTCGGGAAAATGGATGATATTTTTGCTATTAAGCCACCATTTACAGTAGTATCAGGTTCAGGATAATTTTTTATATCAGTTAAATAAGGTAATTCTAAAGGATGGGCATAAACCGGCATACCCCAATGTTCAATTAGATCAATTATCGCTCCAACATGATCAAAGTGCCCGTGCGTTAAAATTAATGCTTTAGGTCGACAATTTGATCCAAATCTCTCCTCGACTATTGAAATAATTTCCTTTGCACTTTTTGGCATGCCTGCATCAACTAATACGAACTCTTTCTTATGAGGTTCACCGTAAAGTACGATATTAACAATTTGAATCGTATGTTGGTATAAATCTGGTAATACTTCTACACCATCTCCACTCCAAATTGATGTTGCTGGAATATATTTAAAGTCGCTACCATAATTCATATCTTTATGCATGGAAAACCCTTCTTCCTTCATTGAAATATAGACAATCATATTTTTCCTTTATACAGTAAAAATAAAGCAAGAAAAAAATGGATTGTGTCTAGTAGTTATATTGATTGATCCAGTTTATGAGGTTTCAAAATAAATATATATATCAGCATGAACCAACATTTTATCCCTTTTCAAATAAGGAATTAAGAAACTTCCAGTCCCCTTTCTTTAGTTCCTTTTAATCGTTCTTCCAGAAGCCTCTACGCCCATCAACTATTGACATACTAACTATCAGAGACAAGTAATAAAATAGTCTGATTGCATAACATTACCTGTAAATGTATAATTTTACTATCATTTGTTAAAAGTTGGTGTTGCATGATTTAAACTGCGACAAATAAAAAGCATGGAAAGGAATGTACCAGTTTGAAGATCCTTATGTATATTGTAGGAATTATCGTAGTGATTGTGTTTTTACTTATTGTAGGTTTAATTACAGCGAGCAAGCGAATTAAGAAAAATGAAAAAAAATTACGATTAGAAATGGAGATGGCTAACCCTTTACCGAAGGAGAAACAGCATTTACTAGCCTACGGTGCCAATCTCGCTCTTTACCGCACTGATTCGCCACGGATACTGCCGATAGATGTAGATAATGAAACTTTGAGGGAGGTCCTTTCTTCATATTGGGACGTTAATAATCCGGAAGAGGCTGTAGAAACCCTGGAATGGCTGCTTACTGAAGGCCATCGTACGA
This sequence comes from Lysinibacillus sp. RC46, assembly GCF_041262385.1. NCBI lineage: Bacteria > Bacillati > Bacillota > Bacilli > Caryophanales > Bacillaceae > Lysinibacillus > Lysinibacillus sp. RC46. Next base: position 102,581 of record NZ_JBGCCF010000018.1, read on the forward strand.
AGTTTGGTCAGCTTTTTATGGCATTGAAAGCTGGCCAGTCTTTTACAGAAGAGGAAGTGGGAAAATCGCAGGAATGCTTTGAATCAGCCCAAGAAGCGATGATGAAGAAACTTTCCTTTACGAAATCCGATTTTGAACGGGTGGACACTATTGCTGCCTGGGATTTTGACCGAGCTGTAAATGTTGCAAGATGGAGCTACATAGTTGGTTATATTACCGAGGAACAGACATGGAGCTATATAACGCGAGCAGCTGATGCCGGAAGCCATGCATTCCAATCCTGGAAGGACTATTTTATTTCATTTGCATTTGGCCGAGCCATTGCTTACGAGGGTGACATTTACGAC
>NZ_JBGCCF010000019.1:0-99345 GCF_041262385.1 Lysinibacillus sp. RC46
ATATGGAGACAACATAAAAAATAGAGAAATCCGAATTTGAATTCATTCAAATTCGGATTTCTCACTAATTGAAGCTAGTTATGTCCCAGCCTCTTCAATCTTTCTCTTATTGTATAACGCTTGATTTGAAATCGTCTAAAGAGGTAAAGTAGTTATCAATCCTTATTCCAATCTATTGAGTTAGTATTTGTTGGTTTAAAATAAGATTTATACAAAATATTCTTATACAAACCTAATCTAACAAAATGATCAGAGCTTTGGTATATCCTTCCCGTCTCTACTTCATTAGAATGTAATTAAGGTTTAGGACGTATACTCATTATAGAAAAGTGAAATTATAAAAAAGCTTCAATTGACGCTGCTTTTTTCAATTCGAGAACAAAGGCTTTATATTTCTCTTCACGCTTTTCATATTCAAGGATGACACGAATGTATTCCTTTTGCATATCTCCGTTTTCAGGTGATTTTTGGTATTCATGTTCAATTTCTTCCTTGGATACACTGTTGTCTCCCAACTGATTATCAATAAATCGTTGCATACGCAATTCTTGCAATACTAATTGTTCAATCTCCAGTTTAGAGTAATCTTCTGATTCATCAATTCCAAACTCGTCAAATAATTCTTGCATACAATCAGTAATTTGTTCTTTATCAGGTTTCCATCCGGAAATGCTTCTATCCTCATTCATTTTTTGTACAATAAGCTCATGTTCAATGACTGATTCAAGAGCACAATAATAACACTCAAGAAGGTCTGATGAAGACATTTCAGAAGGTATGATACCCAACTTCATGTCGTTAATCAGCTCAATATTTAAATAGTTTAAATTTATTTCATAATCGTTAACTCTTGCCACGATGAATGGTAGTTGGATTTTTTCATTGTCAGTCAACATCAAAAAATCCGTAATAACTACATCCTCTCTACTTATACTTTGGCTGGAATTATTTTGTTTGTTTATCACTAATCATCACCATTTTCAGTCAATTTTTTAATTGCAGTTTCTATTTTTACAAACGACTTTTTAGCTCCAGGGATATTTCCTTTAATTAACAATAGGTTGCGTTCACTATCAACCTTTATGATTGTAAGATTTTGAATAGTGGTCTGTTTTCCACCCATACGTCCGGGCATTTTCTTTCCTTTGAATACTTTCATGCCATCATTTTTGGCGATTACACCGATGGAACCAGGAGCTCGATGGAATCTTGAACCGTGAGATGCAGGACCGCCACTTAATCTATGTCTTTTAATGACACCTTGAAATCCTTTTCCTTTAGATATACCAGTAACATCTACTATGTCGCCTTCTTGGAATATATCTGCACTAATACGTTTTCCAACATCTAATGATGCTCCACGAATTTCTTTAACATATCTTTTAGGAACGGTATTTGCCTTTTGACTTCTTCCAATTTCCGCTTTGATTGGATTCTTTTTATCAGAAAATCCAATTTGGATTGCATCGTATCCGTCATTTTCCAAGGTTTTCTTCTGTAACACCACATTCTCTTCCACTTCGACAACCGTCACAACTATGGGATTTCCACTATCACTAAACACTTGAGACATGCCTATTTTTCTCCCTAAGATTCCTTTTATCATAAATATCCTCCTAATAATTTAATTTATTGTTAGTAATAAATTATTAGGGTACTTCCCACGTTCTAAACATTACTCTCACCCTTATTTATTGGTTATTGTTTTTTGATAGTTTCCATACAACTGCCCGCAAGCAGCATCTATATCAATACCAAATTGGCTTCTAATGGTAACGTTAATTCCTGCTGACTTTAATTCTTTATAGAAGTTTACAACTTGATTCTCATTTACTTCTTCAAACCTCATAGGTGAACTAACAGTAGGGTTATATCTTATGATGTTTACATGAAACAAGTTCCCTCTCTTATATCTACCTCTTAAAAGGCTTACTACTTTTTTCGCATGGTCAATAGAATCATTAACTCCAGGCAACATAATATAAGCAATATAAACTTTTCTTGAGGTCACACGTATATGCTCATCTAATGTGTCCATTACATCCAATAATGGGTAGCGTTCATTAATTGGCATTAACTTGCTACGTTGTTCATTAAAAGGAGAATGTAATGAAAACGTCAGGTTGACCTGCGGATAGTTTTCAGTCATTTTTTTTATGCCCGGAATAATGCCTATAGTCGAAATAGATAACCTGCGAGGACTTAAAGCAAATAACTCCGGATTTGTAAGTACATTTAAAGCATCAAAAACTTGCACATTAGCTAATGCTTCTCCCATTCCCATAAAAGAAATACTATCAATTGAATGTCCTTTTAAGTGAAAGTACAAAATTTGATCAGTAATTTCATCTGACGTTAAGTTGCGTTTTAAACCTATATCTCCTGTTGCACAAAATTTACAACCAAAATTGCAACCGCACTGCGAGGATATACAAAATGACTCCCAACCAGCTTTATATTTCATATTTACCGTTTCTATTTTTTCGTCTCCTGAAATTCCAAATAAGACTTTTATAACTTGTTCAGAATGTTGTGCCTTTAAAGCAGCAATATTTAAAATCGATTCTCCAAACTCCTTAATTAACATTTTTCTTAGGGATTTAGGAAGAACCGTTATGTCATTGAAATTATTTATTCTCCCTTGGAATATAGCATTTGAGATTTGATTCATTCTAAAATTAGGAAATTTATTCTGCATCAAGAACTCTTGAATTCTTATATACTTGTTTTTTTGTTGCATGTTTTCTCATCCTTCCATAAAACTCTGGTTTGTTTGAGTAAATAGAAGGGAGTTATCATCTAACCTTTTTATAAAAATTAGGCACAAAAAAAACACCGACACAATTATCGGTGTTATGCTTAAATAAAATCACGCACAAATAAACAAGGACATTATGTCATTGAATTAGAGTTTATTTGCCGTAGAGAAAAAGCTCCGATAACTGTTTTTGTATGGTTATTTGGCTTAAAAAAGGACAGACTACTCCCTTTGTACGCCAAACCATTTCCAATTTTTGCATTTTTACCATACAAAATTCTAAAAACTGTTATCATTGCTTTCACCTCTTTCTTGTCAATATTAGTAATAAGTACCATATCATAAAGATTCCCATATGTAAAGTTTAAAACATAAACAAATGCTTGACGTTAAAGTATTAACTAATCTGCACGATAGCTTAAGATACAGCAGCCAAAAATGGAGGCTGTATCTTAAGCTCTTGCAACTCATTGGTTACTTTGACACCCAGCTAATGATAATGTAGCATAACTTACATTAGCCACTACCATGCCTGATATAGCACTGCCTGAAGCCCCTGCTAGTGCAACTAAAACATCTATTTTACCTTTTGTTTTTGCGCGAGAGGAAGGCCCAGTTGAATCGACTTTTTGAGCAGTACTTGTTTCAATTTTAAAAAACGAATACGAATAGTTAAACATCTCTTCCAAAATCCGTTGAATATTTAAACACTTTTAAAATCTATTTTTATGAAATTTTTCTTTTATTACCATCATCGAGTTACGAATTACATTAATTTCACTATCCGTTAGTCCACTAAACAATTGAATTATTTGTTGATCTGACTGAATATTAATTTTCTCTAGCAATTCTTCTCCCTTTTTTGTCAATAATAGAAGGTTTTTTCTACTGTCAATCGTTGAGCTTTTTTTCTCTATTAATTCTTCCTTCTCTAACTTACGTAAAATTCTGCTCATATAGCTTCTATCAATATTAAGTTCTTGCACGAGAATATTCGCAATACACTCAGTTCTCTCGCTTATTTCAAATAGTATTCGTGCTTCAGTCAGTGAATAATCTGTATCAAGAATTTGGTTATTAAATAAACCAAGTACCTTTGTGTAAAATCTATTGAATTGTCTGATATCGTAAATAATCTCTTTATCCATATATTCTCCTTTAGTTGACTTTGTCCACTTTTAACATTAATATAACTATATCCTTAAAATGTGGACTTTGTCCATGTTTTAGGGATGCCATTTTCAAAAAATCTTTCGCAATCTTATCTTTATTATTACCGAATTAAAGGAGATTATATAATATGATTATTCGAAAAATTAGAAAAGAAGACAATGCAAAGGTAAAGGAAATAATACAAGATTCACTAAAATCACTTGGATTAGCGATTCCTGGGACAGCTTATTTTGACCCTCAACTTAACGACCTTCACCAATATTATAATAATTTAAAACATGCAAACTATTGGGTAGTAGAAATGGAAGGAGAGGTAGTTGGTGGAATTGGTATAGCACCTCTTAACGAACATGATAAAGTTTGTGAATTGCAAAAGCTATACTTAAGTACAAAAACACAAGGTTTAGGATTTGGAAAGATGCTAATGGAAACAGCTTTGTCATTTGCATCTAAACATTATGCACAGTGCTACTTAGAAACAATGCATCAATTAAAAACTGCATGTATGGTATATAAAAAATTTGGATTTACACTTTTACATGAGCCACTCTCAGGTTCTGAACATTCTACTATGAATGCCTGGTATTTAAAAGATTTGAATTAACCAGAAGTCCATTAAAAACGGCTATTTGAGGAATTTTTATCGCATATTAGAATTCTCTACTGCGGCACTTTAGTAGTTTCTTATCTGAAACCCAACGTCTTACCATTGAATCAACTTTTAATTCTTTCGCTACTGTTTTATAACTCATTCCATCTTTTGATTCGAATTAATAAAGTTATTTAGTTTTAATCAAAAAGGTAAGAGCCTTACTACAAAATAAATTAGAACAAACAACTAATGAATTACTCGAAGCGAGATATACAATTGAGAAAATTATAGCAGCCTTTAATGAGGTAATTAAGGCATGTAATCAAACAGAAGCAGATTATAAAACAAATAGCTAATTACATAGTTATTTGCTTTTATTAAGAGGAAAAGGTTCTTTTGATTTACATTTCGGAGTACCGAATGCCAACAAAAGAACCTTAAATTAAGTTATTTTTTAATAAAATTTTATTTAAGTTCACACTAAATTCTTGATTTTACTGCATGTTAAAAAAAAGATTACATTGGTTACTTAGAAACTATTTTAATAACCATTAAAAATTTTAGTATCAATAATTTATCTCAAGCTTTTCTTGACCAAATGACAACTGGAATAAGGATTAAAGATAATAGACCTCCAGCTAAAGATAATGTCGCATAACTCGCATTAGCCACTACCATCCCCGAAAGAGCACCACCTGAAGCTCCTGCTAATGCAACTAAAACATCAATTTTTCCTTGCGTCTTCGCACGAGTGGAAGGCTCTGTCGAATCAACAATTTGAGCAGTACCACTAATTAAACCAAAGTTCCAGCCCAATCCAAGTAAAGAAAGAGCTACGATTAAAAGAACCATAGAATCGCTCGGTGCGAATGCTGCTATTAAACCTGCACATAACAACGTCACTCCCGAAGCTATACTCATGGCTGTTCGTCCAATTTTATCAACAAGAATACCTGTTACGAGCGACGGAAGATACATGGAACCAACATGAAATCCTATAACAATTCCTACTTCCGATAAACCATGACCATGATGTTTCATATGTACTGGTGTCATCGTCATGATAGCAACCATTACGATCTGAGTAAGAACCATAACCGTTGCACCAACTGTAAGACCTCTTTTATTGATAGCTTTTTCACTAAGGGATTCCATCTTATTTCCATATTCATTCTCTCGTTTGTTCGCTTCTATCATTTTTGCTATTTCTAACGGATCAGGACGCAACATAACAAAAAGGACAAGACCCGCTAAAATAAATGCTGTTGCAGATAAGATAAATGGACCTGCAAGCGCCGGAACACCAATGGATACAGCAAATTTCCCCATAAAATCTACTAAATTTGGCCCTGCCACAGCACCGAACGTTGTCATCATCATTGTTGTACTGATAGCCGTTGCTCGTTGTTTATTATTGGCTAAATCTGTCCCTGCATAGCGAGCCTGTAGATTTGTTGCAGTCCCTGCACCGTAGATTACTAGAGAAGCGAATAATAAAATAACACTATTCATCATGGCGGCAATTACTACACCAATTGCACCGAGTCCTCCAACAATAAAACCTGTTGATAAACCTGTGCGACGCCCATAACGTTGTGATAATTTCCCTACAACTAAAGCCGCACCTGCCGATCCTAAAGTAAATAAAGCGGATGGTACTCCTGCATAAGCATCCGTTCCCAGCATTTGTTGAGCTAAAAGTGCCCCTACCGTAATACCTGCTGCTAGCCCTGCCCCACCAAAAACTTGTGAGAGACTAACTACGATTAGCACTCGCTTATATAAGCCCTTTAGCTTTTCAGGTGAATCAATATAACTGTCTGTCACTTCTTGTGCTTTTCCAAGCATCTTTCAACACCTTCTTTCTACTTTCCCCTACATCTGCACGAAGAAAAATCTTTCTTCTGTACCGGGGACAAATAACGAAATGATAGTAAATAATCATACGGTTGTGTCTGTTCTTCTATATTCGTTCACCTACACAATGTATCAGTTTTTTTATAAACCACAATATACATACAAAAAAGAGTGGGATTTTCGGATACTAGATGCACCACAAATCTTTCTGGTTTTAGTGGCACTCCCTATCCAAGCTCACGCTCATCCCACACCTGATGGATTGGGCATTCCCGTTCGGAAAATCAATAAAAATGTAGACTTAACTAAGAAATAAGAACTGTCAAAAACCGCTTACAGATTTGACAGTTCTTTTTCTGGTTATATTTAATGAGCATGCATAACAACATTCTTTTTCTTTGAATAAAGTAAAAAAGTGATAGTTAAACTTAAGCTAATAATTCCAAAAACAAGCCCCAATCCACTTAAACCAACTAAATCCAGCATCATGCCTGTTGATAATAAGACGACCTGAAAGATGACAGAATCAATCATATTACGAAATGAGAAAAATCGCCCATGAAAATCTTTTGGCACTTGCTTTTGAAAAATCACCATTGTCGTTGGGAAAAAACAGCCTACTGAAAAACCAAAAACTCCAAAAGCCACTAATGCCAAAATTTTAATATCCGAGAATATTAGCATTAGCTCCATCGAACCGATGATAAATGCTAATATAAAAAGTAGTGTTCCAGTGTTCAGCCGTTCTGTAATAAATTTCAAACCAGCTGCACCTAGCATAAAACCTATGCCCTCAACTGTATATAATAATCCTGATATTGTCGTTGAATGATGAATCTCAGAAATTTTCATAATAACTAAATTAAAGGAACCTAAAAATAATGTTGGAATTAACATTAAGACAAGTGTCATTAAAACAACAGGGTGCTCCCTCACCATCGGTAACACTTCTTTAAAGTCGCCATTTTCTTTAGTTGCCGACGATTGATTTGCCGTTTCATCTAATTGTAGGAAGTTCGTAATAACAAACATCATTATATAGACAATAAATGAAATGATGTACAACCATTTCAGCTCAAAGAAACTTAGCATGAATCCCGCTGCAGCAGTACCTATAATCCTTGAAATCGTTCGAGCATTCATTTGCCAAGCATTTAATGTAATTAAATCCTTATCCTTAACGATCATTGGAATAATAGATTGTAGAGCAGGCATATAAAAGGCGGCTGCTATTTGCAACGTAATTAAAAAAAGAATCATCCAAATAACCGAATTTGTATAAAGTGCCATAAACATAAATAAAACACTTATAATTCGCCCTACACTAGCCCACTGTACAACTGTTTTTTTCATCGACTTGTCAATAATACGCCCAGCCAACGGACCTACAACTAAACCCGCCAATATACCGCTAGAAATAATTAATGATTTGTGAAAGTCAGACGGAACGACCTCCTGCATAAAAGCAAGATTCCCTATAATCCCAGCCCACAAGCCAAGACCTACAACAAATTCACCTAATAAAATTATCCATACATTCCGATTATGCCACATGCGTATCTCCTTGTTGTTTCATTTAGTAATCATTACATAGTAATAAAATTACAAATATTCGCACAGAGGCGTTTTACAATAATTGTATTTTTATGAATGTTAAAAAATATTTTCTACTCTATAAATATGTATTCCGTTTAGACCTTTCATTATGTTTTCTTGCCTTTTCGAATTGCTTTAAACAGTATACTATTTTTATAGAAAGTAAAAATCAGGCAAAAGTTTGAAATAATCAACAGGCAAATGACAAAAAACATCGTTTGATTCTATTATCAAACGATGTCAGACTGTAGATAAACGTTACTTTTTTTGTATAAAACTTTATGATAATTTTAATAAGCAAACCTACCATTTAGCATTCTGTGAGGAGCGTCGATACTGTCACATTTTCCTCCTGAAGTTTATGTGGTAAGGCTAGTTTTTTATATAGTGTAAAGCATAGCCATCATATTATTTTGGTTTCAGCTTGTCGACTCTTACTGTTGATGTGGAGATTGAAGCCAAGCCCGTGGAAAGCGTCACTCGGAGTGAAAATCAACTATTTATTGATACACACTAATTTATATTTATTCTTTTGTCGACAAGCTGACATCATTTGATACATGATCAAACGATGTTTCATCTTTACATAGCTTCTAATTGACTAACGAGCGATTTTCTTCGGCGCTCGGCGATTTTTTGACCTACTAATACAATGATAAATATTAAACCCACGGTTGTTGCCATCATCCCTGCAATGGACGTATCCCAAAGCTTCGCTAAATAATAGCCTATTACCGATGCTGCAGCCCCAAATAGCATACTATACATAAACATTTGTTTAATCGTTTTGCTTATTAAATAGGAGGTGGCAGCTGGTCCTATTAACATAGCGACAACTAAAATCGCGCCGACACTATCAAATGCAGAAACGGTTGTAAAGGAAATGGTTGTCATAAAGCCATAATGTAGAAAAATTACTGGTAAACCGATGGAAGCAGCATAAACTGGGTCAAAGGTAGTTAACTTCATTTCCTTAAAGAATAATAGAAGGAACCCAATGTTAACTATCAGTACAAACAATAGCATCCATACGGCCTTTGGCATTGTGATTGACAGTAATGTCCATCTATCCCAAGGTACAAATGCAATTTCACCCATTAATACATGCTCAACATCTAAATGTACATTACCAGCAAATAATGTGATGAGTAGAACACCTGCAGCAAACAAGGACGTAAAGACAACACCAATGGCAGCGTCCTCCTGAATGCCAGAGGAATTTAGTAATTGCACAAGGTAGGCCGTCAGAATTCCTGCGAATGCTGCCCCAATTAACATCCAAAAGCCATTTAATGTTTGAGTAATAATATAAGCCATGACGATGCCAAACAATACTGTATGACTAATCGCATCTGCTATCATCGACATTTTTCGTAAAATTAGAAAGACACCTGCAATCCCGCATGTAATTCCGACTAATATGCCGGTAAAAACAACCCAAAATTCAATCAACCTAACTCACCTTGCTTTCGAAACTGCATTTTCCTACGATATTTATTAAATTGCCCAGCTGGACTAATGAAATAGGAAATAAAGAAAATGGCAGCTGCTACTAATACAATAATAGGACCTGTCGATAATCCTGTTCGTATTGAGCTAATAAAGGTTCCAGTAATACCTGACACTCCACCAATTGCTGCACTAAGTACAAGCATTGAGCTCAGCTTTCTTGTCCATAATTTAGCACTAGCGGCTGGAATGATTAATAATGCCGACATTAAAATTACACCCACTGCCTGTATGCCTGTGACAATAGTCATGACAATTAAAACAGTTAGGGTAGCTTTTAAAGCTTCAATCGGTAAGCCAATTCCCTTGGCATAAACAGGGTCAAAGATAAGGAGCTTCCATTCTTTATAAAGAAGCAGGCTGACCACAATAATTATGGTTGCACTTAAAAGTAACCACATTAAATCAGCTTTTGTCATCGTCGCTGCTTTCCCAAAAATAAAATTATTTAGACCACTTTGATTGCCTAATGGACTTCGATTGACAACTGTTAAAAATACAACGCCAATCCCAAAAAATACAGTTAAAACCAACCCAATCGCTGCATCTGCTTTCAACTTCGAAAAAGAAACAATCCATTGTATACAATACACAGACAAAGCAGATGTAATGCCAGCTCCAAGCATTAATATAGGTAATTCTTTTTGCCCTGTTAATAGAAAGGCAAGTGCGATTCCTGGCAGTGCAGCATGTGCCGCCGCATCGCCTACCAAACTTTGCTTTTGGAGGAAGGAGAAGGTCCCAGTTATACCTGCAGCTATTCCAAGTAACATCGTACCGATTAGTACCCAAAGTAAGTTACCACTTAACATATTCTCCCTCCTTATACATTTTGTAGCATGAACAGTTTACCACCATAAGTTTTTTGTAATTGCTCCGGTGTAAAAACATCTTCTGTTGCTCCTGATGCTAAAATTGTTTTATTTAAAAGAATTGTATAATCAAAGTATTCTTTTACTGTTTGTAAATCATGATGTACGACAAAAATACTTTTGCCTTGAGCTTTTAAATCTTTTAAAATATCGATTATCGTTTTTTCTGTAGCAGCATCTACCCCTGCAAATGGTTCATCTAAGAAATAAATATCTGCATTTTGGGATAGCGCTCTTGCTAAGAACACCCGTTGCTGTTGTCCGCCAGAAAGTTGACCGATAGAACGGTCAGCGAAATCCTGCATGCCTACACTAGCAAGAGCCTGTTGTGCTAAAGTTTTATCCTTCTTAGTTGGTCTTTTAAATAATCCAGTATGTCCGTAACGTCCCATTAGTACAATATCAAGAGCATTAGTTGGAAAATCCCAATCTACAGCATTGCGCTGAGGAACATACCCAACTACTAAGCTTTTTGGTTCAAAAATTTTCCCAAGAATTTCAACTCTTCCTACCTTATTTGGTAGTTGATTTAAGATGGCCTTTAAAAATGTAGATTTCCCCGCTCCATTTGGACCTATAATGGCTGAGAGATGTCCCGTAGGAACTGAAACACAGGCATTTTCTAATACTATTTTCTTATCATATGCGACTGATAAATTTTCAACTGTTAATGCATTCATATTTTTCACCTACTTCAATGAATCGACGATTGTATCGATGTTATGTTGATACATACCGATATATGTACCTTCTTTTGTTCCCTCAGCACCCATAGCATCCGAGAACAATTCTCCACCAATCACAATGTCATGACCTTTTTCTTTTGCACCTTCAATAACAGCTTTCATTGCTTTATCGGAGACACTTGATTCAATAAAAATGGCTTTAATTTTGTTTACCACTAAAAAGTCCACCATTTCTTGCACATCTTTCACACCATATTCTGAATCTGTACTTAGCCCCTGTAAGCCACGCACTTCAAATCCTTGACTTCTACCAAAATAATTAAACGCGTCATGGGCTGTTACTAATATACGCTGCTTTTCTGGGATTTCGTTTACTCGATCCTTTGCATATGTTTGTAATTCATCAAGCTTTTTCAAATAAGCTTCCTCATTTTTTTCAAAATCCTCTTTATATTGCGGATATTCTTCCTGAAGTTGGTCTCCGATTGCCTGTACGACTCCTTTCCAAAGTTCAATATCAAACCAAATATGTGGATCATGTATCAAAGTTTCATCATCACTAACAAGTAGATCCTTCTTATTTAATTTTTCACCAACAGCGAGCACAGTTTTGTTTTTTGACATTTGCTCAAAAATATCAAGCATTTGCCCCTCTAGATGTAATCCGTTATAAAAAATAACTTCTGCTTTATCTAATTTTGACAAATCACTTTGTGTAGCTTTGTATAAATGGGGATCTACCCCTGGTCCCATCAAAGCTGTTACCTTTAAATGATCGCCGCTAATTTCTTTAATTGCATCTGCAATTTGACCAGTTGTTGCAACCACAACTCCTTTCTTTTCACCCTCTATTTCAGTAGAACAACCAAATAGCAATAGTGAAAATGATAAAACAAGTACTCCTAAAAAGCGTTTCATGAATTTCAATACCTCTTCTTTCTCTTTATATTTTAGGCATAATCCGTAGTTGATAAGATCATTCTGACAACTAGACATCTTTTACGGGCAATAACGCGCTACTTCCTGTTATCACTTTTTTCAGAAGGTCAATTGTTTGCTATACCCACCAAATCGAATGCTGTCAACATCTAGTTCATATCACCAATAGCCTATTTTATCTGATTTTCTTTACAAACTGGCGCCAGCTTATTCAGAAAACAATTGTCATCATTCCCGCTTCGACAGACTCGGTTATTTTCCATAAAATGCGAAAATTAATGAAATATCTCACGAAAAAATCGTCAGTTTCAAATTATCCGATTCTTTCATTCACACATTTTTATTTCCTGAATGATATTTTGTTTCCTTAAAGAAAAATATATGCCCAATACGAAAAAAAATCAACCCCTTTACAAAAATTTCTCGAAAGAAGGTTTTTTCTTCTAAAAAATTTACACATTTTTTACTTTTGCCTAGCACAAAAACGACGAGGTTGATATATAACTGCTCAAAACATTAAAAAAATGCGAGAAATCAATTTTAGACATTGATTTTTCGCGCTTTAAATTTTGAAAACACTTAAGTTCCAGCCTCTTTATATTTCTTTCATTATTGTGTAACACTTGAGTTGAAATCGGCTAAATATGGTAAAGTAACTATCAATCCTTACTCCAATCTATCGAATTAGCTTTTTAACCCTTCTACAGCAGTACAAAAATCGCACATTAACAACATTCATTTTTATAGACCTAGAGATACAGGAGAAGATGAATTTATTGCCCTATCTGATGGTGCTGATGATTATGTAAATAATCCATTTTTTCCAAAAGTTTTATTAATGAGGGCGAAAAAATTGTTGCAACTGGAATCCATTCAACGAATATACGATATTTCAATTGATATTTCAGGCAAACGTGTTTGGAAATCCGGAAAAGAATTGATTTTAACAAAGACGAATACTAGCTTTTACGTATATTTAGCCTAAATAGAAGACAAATATTATCGCGAGATCAACTACATTTAGTATGGGGAATAGACTATGAGGGTGATCCACGAACGGTAGATACACATATTCGGCGTCTACGTGAAAAAATTGGAGAGGATATTATCCAAACGCATCATGGTGTTGGATATAGCACAAGGGAATGAAACGGAAAATTGGAACAAAATTAACTATTTATACAACTCTTGTTGTTATCATCACATTTAGCATCTCACTTGCGGTATGTCAATTTTTTCTACCAAAATATTATCTTCATCAATTGAACCAAAAAGTAACGAATGCTTTTTCAGCGTAAAAGGAATTTGAAGATAAGAGTTTGGTCGAGCATCAATTTGATGTAACTATTCTTAATATCACTAGAAGATAATATTAATGTCCTAAATGAAAATTTAAAACAGCAACTTGCAAGAGAACATATTGCACTTAATATATTTGGGTTTCCGAAAAAGTACTACAAAAAGTTGATGAGGATAAGATTGTCGGCAAGGTTTATAATTAAGGAAAACAAAAGTCCAGTTTTATCGCTAATTATGATTGGAGCCTCTATGGCTAATTTTATTGATATAGCTTATTTTATTAATCGTTTTAACATATTCTTTTTGATAGTCAGCGTCTTGGTAATTATTGTTATTACTACCTTTCTATCTCGAAAACTAACAAGACCGTTAAATGAACTCAAAAAAGTTGTAAAAGAAATTGGCGAGTTGGATTTTAAACAGGCTAAAATTCTGACAGGAGATGAAATCGAGGATCTTGCAAAAAGTATTAATAAGATGAGTAAAGCACTAGAAAAAGCGCAGCAGGATCTATCTAGACGGAACATTGACTTAAAGCAATTTATGATAGGTTTAACACATGAGCTTAAAACTCCCTTAGCATTAGTTAGAGTATATTCCAGTGGAATTGAAGATGATATGGATGATGGAACTTATCTTGCAACCATTAACAAACAAGTTGATAGAATGAAAAAATAATTACAGATATGCTTTATTTCGCCAAAACAGAAGAAAACGATTCTAATAAAACAAACTTTATCCTGATATTGTCGTTGAATGATGAATCTCAGAAATTTTCATAATAACTAAATTAAAGGAACCTAAAAATAATGTTGGAATTAACATTAAGACAAGTGTCATTAAAACAACAGGGTGCTCCCTCACCATCGGTAACACTTCTTTAAAGTCGCCATTTTCTTTAGTTGCCGACGATTGATTTGCCGTTTCATCTAATTGTAGGGAGTTCGTAATAACAAACATCATTATATAGACAATAAATGAAATGATGTACAACCATTTCAGCTCAAAGAAACTTAGCATGAATCCCGCTGCAGCAGTACCAATAATCCTTGAAATCGTTCGAGCATTCATTTGCCAAGCATTTAATGTAATTAAATCCTTATCCTTAACGATCATTGGAATAATAGATTGTAGAGCAGGCATATAAAAAGCGGCTGCTATTTGCAACGTAATTAAAAAAAGAATCATCCAAATAACCGAATTTGTATAAAGTGCCATAAACATAAATAAAACACTTATAATTCGCCCTACACTAGCCCGCTGTATAACTGTTTTTTTCATCGACTTGTCAATAATACGCCCAGCCAACGGACCTACAACTAAACCCGCCAATATACCACTAGAAATAATTAATGATTTCTGAAAGTCAGACGGAACGACTTTTTGCATAAAAGCTAGATTCCCTATAATGCCAGCCCACAAACCAAGACCTACAACAAATTCACCTAATAAAATTATCCATACATTCCGATTACGCCACATGCTGTATCTCCTTGTTGTATCATTAATTAATAAATCGTAACAAAATTACAAATATTAACACATAGTCATTTTACAATAATTTAATTATATGTATGTCTTGAATATATTTAGTTCTTTAATTATGTAATATCGCCTTATCGATCACATCAGGAAAGCGATAAAAAACATCGTTTGATTCCATTATCAAACGATGTCCGTGTAGCTTTTATAAAAAGATTGATTGTTTATAAAGAAATGCACTTAAACTTACAGGTTAGGTTAGTCGAAGAAGAAACTTTCAAAACAATAGAAAAGACCTCTTACCCTATTCTAGGATTGTAGACTCCCAATAAACACTAATTCTGATGCATCTCTAGAATCTAAAGCACCGTTCATAATTTCTTGTACATCATTCAAAGTATCCTTAAGGCTGACAGATTGGCCCGGTTTATTTGTAAAGGGCTCAGCAGTATAAAAAGGCTGAGTTAGATATGCTTCAAGTCTCTCTCCTCTTTGATATGTTTGTAACTCAGAGGCCGGAATCCGTTCAATCCCACTAGCATTCACTAATGAACGTAGTTCCCGATAACGGCGAAGAAGTTTTAGGGCTTTTTGTTGAATTGTGAAATGTTCCTGATCTAAATGTGCTCCTTCGAGAACAGTTGATGTTGAACTAAGAGGATTAACAGCTGGATAGCGGTGTCTTGCAGCAAGATCAGCATCAAACTGCCAAAAGGTTTCAAGTGGTCCATAAGGTAAATCTTCATCAACAACTTCACCTGTTAAATCTACAAGGAAAGTTGTAACAGAATGAATTCCAATCCCTTGGAGATTCTCCTGCAGTTGTTGGATTCCTCCTGTTATAACATGGGTTCTGTCTGCAACGAACATAATATCCTTGTCTCCACCAATATTCGCAATACTCTCATACGTGTCTTCAATGGTGTTTGTAATGATTTCTACATTTTCAACAAGGTCATTTAATCCTTGATGTTCACCTTCAGGCATTAAAAGGATTGTTTTATATGCTTCATTTTTAAATCGATAGAGTAATTCTGCTAATACAACGAGCTGCCCCATTCCAGGGCGTGCAACCAATCCGACAGTACCTCCTTTTGCTAAAGGAGCAAATAAATCTAAAGTTTTGATTTTAGTTTCTATCATTTCGATTTTCTCCCCTCTGATAATCAGATTATCCAAGCTGCAATCGGCTAATGATGCAAGTGCAACTAAAGTCCGAACCTCGGCTCTACCAACAGGTATTTTTCCCGTGCATAGGTTAGAAACGGTTGCTGATCGCAAGCCAACTTGCCGGGCTGCACTTGTTAAATTCGGTACTTTCCTGCGTAATAAGCTTACGTTTAATCTCAAGTCATCCATTTTTCCACAATTCCCCTCCTTTACTCTATATAGTAAATTAAATGGAGTTATAACGCAATAAAAATTTACTCTTTAAAATAATTTTAATTACTTTAGAGAGTAAATAATATACAAGGCTATTCAAACTCAAGGAAGAGGTGCATTGAATGAACGATTAAGTTGTATGAACACATAAAAATTGTTTTAATTTTTCATTAACTAACAGGGGCTTTAGTGCAACAAGCGTATCAAAAATAATCAAACTTTTTATAATAAATTTTATTTGCCACATAAAATAAGAGCATGTTTTGATTAATCTTTTTTCAAAACATGCTCTTTGAATTTGTCCTTATATCAAAGTTGATATTGTTAATTTAATCAAAATTACAAAGCTACATACAATAGATAAACGTTATGTTTTTACATAAAGCTTTATGGGAGTTTTAAGGCAAATCAGGCATTTATGAGGCACGTCAAAACTGGGTCTACGAAAAATTAGCAAGATATCTCGCTTTCAATTTATTTTAATTTTCTTACAAGGCGACGCCAGCCTATCCAGAAAATAATGACCATCATCCCTGCACCAACAGACTCGGTCAGTTTCCATAAAAGTATAAGAATTAGCAAAATAATTAACGGAAGAATCGTTAGCTTTAGATCATCTAACTCTTTCATTCATGCACTCTTCTTTCTTAAGTGACATAATTAGTACTCAAATACTTCCAACAAGCATAAAACACTAAAATTTCTTGTATAAAAAGTGCTGGTGTTTACTCTCGAATTTATATTTTTTGATATGACATATCTCCCCCATCCTACATTTAAATAACATGGATATTGCTTATCTTCATCATATTCTGAAGGTAGCATAATGGAAACCTTCTGCTTTTTTATTTTCACTTGATGATTTTGCATCAAAATTTTTAGCACCATCATTAATTGTTACAAAATGATGCAACGCTTTACTAACAGTCGATGATAGCAGCACTGAATTCTTACATACTCGCTTCTTCCCGAACAATCACGAATATTTTTGCATTTAACCTATATTTAACCTTCCGCATATTTCAGCTGATACTTTTCCATTACTCGGCTAAAAAACGAGGCTAAAACTTGCTGAAATAGCATACCAAACACTACAGGCATAACCGTCTTTGCAGGAAAGTATGTAGTCGCTACTACAACCCCTACAGCAATATTACGCATCCCTCCTGTAAAAACGAACATCGTAACAATACTTTTATCCTTCCAAAGTATATGCCCTAACACTAAGCAAAAAGCATATCCTGATACAGCAAGTAGAAATACGACCAAAATAACACTAACAAGCTCCAAATTAATATTTTTAATATACGGTGCAATTGCACTACTATTAATCATTACAATACTAAATAAGCTAAGTTTTGAAAAAGGGGCTAATTTCTTATCTAGTGTCAGCTCAATTTCACCTTTAGTAAACTCATTTAACGCTACACCTATTAGAGAAGGCACAACAATCATCCAAAGTAAATCTAGAATGAGACCAACTGTATCAATTTCGATTGTTTGCCCTACAACAATATGAAGTAATGCAGGAATGACAACGGGCGAAATGAGTGTATCGATTAAAATAATTGCAAGACACAATGTAAGATGCCCCCTACAAATACTAACCCAAATAAAGCTAGTTACTCCTGTTGGTATAGCGACTGCTATAACAAAACCAATTGTTAGTAGATGATCTTGAAAGATGATGTTTGATACAAAATAAGCCCAAATTGGCATGAGTAGGTGTAAAAATGCAATAACAATTAATATAGCTGTTGGGTATTTTTTAAGATTTTTTATTCCTTCAAAATTCATGCTTAAACTACCTGCAAATGTCATAAAAGCAAACAACCACGGCACTAAAAATAAGAGCTGATGCCCTACGTTCTCAAACAACACACCAATCACTAAGCTAAGCGGTGTTAAAATAGGCATCCATTTTTGAAGGTATTTATTAAAACTATTCAACATCTCTTTTTATTCCTTCTTTCATAAAAGAATAGTTTTCTTTAGTTTATAAACTAGAAAAATTTGCAGTTTATATCCATATCCTTCAAACTATTAACATGACTAGAAAGAAAGGATGACTGTGACTAATGAAAAAATTAGTGTGCACTTTATTGCTTCCCCTACTTGTTGTGGCAACTGGATACACTGTACAAGCTGCTGGCTTTAAAGATGTGCCAGAAGATCACTATGCCTATGAAGCCATCATGTGGGCAGAGGAATATGATATCGTTAATGGCTATCCAGATGGTACATTTAAGCCCAATGCAACAATCACAGAGCAACAATTCGCAAAACTACTTGCTAATTTTTATGAGCTTGAATCACCTTATGATGAGTTAAAAAAACAAACCCCTGCTGCAAACGGGTCTGACGAATATTATAATCGTCTTGCGAGCTACGGTGTTCCATTAAACGGATATTTCGATAATAATATTCGCGCAGCTAGTGTGAAGCGAGGTGTTGTGGCACAGGCAATTACACATTTAGCTAATGGTAAAAGTGGATTAGATCAATCCATAAAGTTTTTAATCGATTATTATATTTCCACTGGTCAAAACTTCCAGTATGAAAACCGCAATTTACAGAAATTTTTTGGCGTATCTAACAATATGACACGAGCTCAAGTCGTGACAATGCTACACCGTATGGATGAAAGAAATTTTTATGAAATTTCAGAGGACGCACAGGCCATTCATGAAAATACGAGTAAGGCTTCTTTAAATACACGAGCGAAAAATGGTCAAAGTCAGCTAGATCAAACAATGCAGCTGATAACACCTTCTAAAAGTGCTTGGGATGGTAACTATTCGTATTACTATAAATGGGGTACAGGCTCAACTGATTTTAATCGTCGTGATGTCTATATTTCAAACGCAACAAGCAAAAGCTTTACTATATTTATTACTGCCAATGATGGGACAGCTACAGGGAGTGTCGACGGGACAGCAACGATTAATTCTAGCACTAAGGCTGTGATGAACAAATCCTCAAATGGCAATCGTTGTGTATTAGAATTTGAGCGCCTTAATAATGCGCTTAAAATTACCGAGGTAGATTGTCGTACAGAGCATGATGAAGGAACTAATTTTTCTGGCACTTTAAAGAAACAATGAGTTTTCCATAGGCCAACTGAAAATAAAGAAACACCCTTGAGGTACTTTTATAAATCACAATAATACTCTTTCTTAGTGAAAAGAACTAAAAAGTGCGAAATGGATAAAAAAATCATTCGCACTTTTTTAATTATTTTAAAAAATCAATCAAAATGGATTCTAAATCGAAGTCTGGTACAACAAAATATACCTTTAAAACTGCTTATACATCTTCATGGCAATCTCTATAAAATCAGCGAGATACGGAGATATGTGTTTATCCTTATGCCAAGCGATATCCGTAAAAATATCAGCTAAATTCATGGATGTAGTCAGTTCTTTTAAACGATTGTTTTCTAATTCCTTCTCCACCACCATTTTGGGTAAGAATGTAATACCTAAACCAGACATCACACATTGCTTAATAGCTTCAATACTTGCAAATTCAATCATTTGTATTGGTAGCGCACCTTCCTGCTGAAGCTGTACTTCCAATTGATTACGGTAGGAGCAGCCGCTTTCCGCCAAAAGCATCGTTTCATTTGAAAGTTGCTGTACAGAAAATACCTTTTTCTCCGCGTTGTTACTAGTAGAAGCACTGACAAATACTAATTGCTCTCGAATAAGTCGCTCACGATGTAACATGGGTGTTTCCTTATACGCATCTGTAATAAACGCGATATCTAGATTGCCTGACTGCAATAATTCTTTGGCGATTTCGGTTGTATTGACAGGCTTAAAAATGATTTTTACTTGCGGATGGGCTTTCTGAAATTGTTGTAAAATACTCGGCAGACGGTACACACATTGACTTTCCTGTGCACCTATTTTTAACACTGCTTGTGCTTTTTCATTTAATACAGCTTTTTTCATATCCATATTTAAATCTAACATTTTTTGAGCATACTGTTGTAATCGCTTGCCCTCCTCTGTAAGGGTAATGCGTTTTCCAAGCCTCTCAAAAAGAACTACACCAAGCTCTTCTTCAAGCGATTTAATTTGTGCTGTAATACTCGACTGAGCATAGCCTAGTAGCTGTGCAGTCTGGGTAAAACTTAACGTTTCTGAAGCTGTTAAAAACGTTTGCAGTTGTTTAAGATCCATCTTTCCCACCTCTAAATCGTTTTTTTCGATATATTTCATCGAAAGATTCTGCTTTATCGATAATAAATATAAGTTTACACTTGTTATAGTCTGAAGAATAGAGGAGGATTCTAATGAATATTACCACTTTTATCGGAAGCTCTAGAGCCGGTAGTAATAGTGAACAACTAGCTGATTATGTATTAGATGGCATAAATCATGTAAAAATAGATCTAAAAAAATTAACGATTGAGCCCATCAACGATTTACGTCATGATAACGATGGCTTTCAGTTTGTAGATGATGATTATGATCAAATTATCCATGCATTTTTAACAAGCGATCTCGTTATTTTTGCAACACCGATATATTGGTACAGCATGTCGGGAATCATGAAGAACATGGTGGATCGACTGAGTCAAGCTATCCGAGATGAGCGGTTTCCACAGCTAAAAGAGAAACTACAAACTACAGAAGCCATTGTTCTTGCTGTCGGTGGTGACGACCCATATATAAAGGGTCTACCAATGATTCAACAATTCCAATATATTTTTGACTTCTTAAAGATGCCGTTCTCCTCATATATTATCGGTGAAGCAAACAAACCTGGTGAGATAATTCATGATGAACAAGCACTGACGCAGGCATCCATATTAAATAAGAAATTAAAAGCACGTATTTATCCCATTTAAAAAACGACCTGAAAGCGGCTATGCTTTTAGGTCGTTTCATTATGTTGTAAACAAAATGGTCGAGGAAATCTTGGTGAAAATTAAGGTGTCCTAATAAATAGTAGTATGCCCCTTCGGCAAAACGAGGGGTTGATTTCCGTTCCGACTGAGCGCTTTGTTGCTGACGCTTCGCTTTCGCACAGATAAAACATCTGCAATTTGTGCATTACGTAAAATAAAATCCGCCTCAATTTTTCCTTACGTTGTTAATATATTTTGTGCAAGCTGTTGTCATTCTCTGCACCCCTGTTTTCTTTTTGAATTATCATGCATGAACACTCGCCTAAATTCAAGTTAAGATTTATCATTTAACAATGAATATTTTCTTCATTTTCAATAAATAATCAAAAAACGACCACAGCTTAATGGTCGTTTGTAAATTCGAGTTCCTTAGGTGGTTCCCCTTTTTTATTCATCAAACGCATACGAATTGGTTCGATTTTTAGTGTAATCATTTCATCATGATTACCAACGAAAATGCTTGTAAAAAATTCTGCTAACTTATTTTTTATTCCATCCTCTAGAATTTCTGTTAGCTTTCCTTCAATTTCAACATACGTATCACCAAAGCCTCTATTTTCGTATCCATACAATATATGTGTATATGGATTTTTACGAAGCTCCTCCATTTTTTCAGAATGTTTATTCGTTACTGTGTACAAAACAAAATCTTCATGTTGGAATGTCATATAGCGTGAGAACGGTTTGCCATTCGCAACTGTTGCCATCGTTCCTATTTTTTCCCGATTTAAAACTTCTAATATTTCATCTCGTACAGAGGTCATGTCATCTCATCCTTTCTGATTTCCTTTATTTTGTCCTTTTTTAGCGAGTCTAACCTTATTTTTTGAAAAATGTGAAATGACAATCTTCGGCTTATTTATAAATTTATTGCTATAATATTTTGTTAGACAACACGAATTTTTAGAATGAGGTTATAATGATGAAGCAAGCTTTTTTCACACGGTGTCTGTTCTTTTTAACAGGTATTTTAGTTTTATCCTTAGGTATAACGTTAACAATTAAAGGTCAGGTTTTTGGTGTTGGTTCGTGGGATGTGTTACATATTGGGCTAGCTAATACATTAGGATTAACCATTGGTACTTGGTCAATTCTCGTCGGACTAGCCATTTTAGCATTTGATATGGTTATCACGAAGAGATTTCCACTGCCAGGCACATTTATAGATATGTTTTTAGCAGGTATTTTTATTGATATTTTTAACTATTGGATACCAGATATAGATGGTTTTTGGATGCAGCTATTCGCTTATGTATCTGGCTTAATATTACTTGGCTGGGGCTGCGGTATGTATATGGTGGCAAATTTAGGAATCGGTCCTCGAGATACATTGATGCTTCTATTTGTTAATAAGCTGGGCTGGAGTGTCACACGTGCACGAACAACTTTGGAAGTATCAGTTGCTATACTTGGTTTTTTACTTGGCGGGCCAATTGGGGTTGGAACAGCTCTAATGGCTTTTGGTCTTGGGCCAATTATACAATTCGCACTAACATTTAACGAGAAATTATTTACAAAATGGACTGGCGTGAAAAGCGCTGTGATTTAAGCTTACAAGACAATGCAAATAATGCATTGTCTTTTTTTATTCAGTTGAAATATACAGTTCAACTATATATAATCAAACTATATAGTTGAACTGTATATGAGGTGAACTTGTGAAAAAACATAAATTACTACCATTATCTGAAACCATGCATTATATTCTACTCGCCTTACGTGAACCGTTACATGGCTATGCAATGATGCAAAAAATCGAGGAAATGAGCGCTGGTAGTGTAAGGATTGCTGCTGGCACTATGTATGGAGCAATTGAAAATCTGTTGAAATATCATTGGATTTCGCCTGTAGAGACCCAGGATACAAGGCGCAAAGTTTATCAAACAACAGCTGAGGGACTAGAAATATTGGCGGTCGAGCAACAACGATTGCAGCGAATTTTATCTTTATATGAGGGAGTTGATGGACATGATAAAGTTTAAAATCTTTTTTGATATTGAAAAGGAAGAGCAATGGTTAAATAATATGTTGTCCAACGGTTGGGTTTGTACAAATGTGAGTTCTGGCGGATTTTATACATTTAAAAAGACAGCTGATCTCGAACAAGTTATCCGTATTGATTATCAGCAAGATCTTCGGAGTGAAAAACGAACTAACTATAAACAGTTATATGAGGATTTTGGATGGCAAGCATTAAAGGAAAAATCATATGATGGCACTTATTATTGGTTAAAAAGAAAAGATGGCAACGATGAATTATTTTCTGATAATGATTCGCAAATTGCTAAATACAAACGATTGATGAAGCATGCCAGCAATTGGGCAGTTCTCTCTTTTATATGGTTAATGATTTTTTATTCCAATGACAATTATTATTACTTTTTCAATATAAAAGATGCTTATTTTACGCCAGGTTTATGGGATGCAAAGGGTTTTGATTTTCTATTTCCTTTTTTATTTGAAACACCATTCGCCATCATGCGCACTATCCCACCATTGCTATTTTTAGCAACTGGCAGCATGTACCTAGTCACGTATTTCCGTTATCGCCAATCCATACAGAAACTTATAGAGTAAACTGCAAGGAGCTAACTTCTAATTTAAAATCATTTGTATATGAATTATTTTTTCTAAGCATCGAAAAATCCCCTTTAAGTAGAATGATAACTACAGATTACAGTAACATTTTCTACTTAAGGGGATACTATCAAAATGGCTCTTATTACATATATTCTCAGGTTCTTATCTAATGCGGGAGCAATCGAATCGTTTTTGTACGACTAATCGGTACTGCTGAATCGTGCTCGACGACAACAACGGTTGAAAATTTATTATAATAATGGTCATCGTGAGCCTTAGGAGATAAAATAATAAGCTTTCGTTGTAATTCGTTTACATATAAATCAAACACTTTTTCTTTCCGTTCTTCATCTAAAGCACTATCAAATTCATCTAGGACGATGAAGCTTGGTGAAGTATTTAAATTTTGTAGCAAAGCAAGTGCAAATAATAATGAGCTTAATGACTCTTCTCCGCCTGACACACCTTTTCCAAGCTTACCATGTCTGGCCTTTGTACCAACATCATCCAAACGACCACTATGTCCAATTTTTCGTGCTTTAATATACAATTTAAAAATTGTACGACCTTTTTTATCTTCAAAACGTTCATACTCAATTTTCCCTTCAAATTGAAATTCATCCATATATTTTGAAAATAAATTATTAATTTTAAGGACATTCATATTAATGGTTGTTTCAAGACGATTCTCATTTTCTAATGCTCGATTTCTGTGGATTTCTAAGTATTCCTGTGTCTGATCTACTGTCTCTTTTTTTAGGTTAAAGTCATCTTTTACTGCAATATAATTACGCTCTGCCTCTGGATTTACATCTTCTACTCGTGCATTTTCAAAGTTGATACGGGCTGTGGTATTATCACTCTTCAACTTTGGAATAGTACTATTTAATGATAGAGGTACTTCTTGCACTGCAGCAAAAATATCCGGAATAATTGTTGCTAGCTCTTCCAAACGAAGCTGTTCTTGTAAAATGGAGGCTTCTGCCACTTCAAATTCTTCCTGATATTTGACAAGCAGCTTCTTCGTACCTTGCACTTCATTTTCCGCATCCGTTAAATCACGCTCAAGCGATCGAATATCACTTTCCTTCTGTCTACAAACATCATGAAGTTTATAGCTCTCATCCTTTAATTGATTAAGTTTGCTATTCGTCTCATCAATAGTATCATTCATGTCTTTTAACTTTGATTTCGTTTCTGCAAGCTGTTCTTGAACTTTCTTTAAAACTCCAAGTTGCTCATAAATATCTAGCTCGGTGTTTAGCTTTTCTAATTCAAATTGGATAGCTATTTTTTTCTCTTGCTCGTTTTGTAGTGCTGTTGTCGTCTGTATTTCTAGTTTCTGAAGCGTTGCAAACTGTTCGTCTAGCTTTGTTTTGTATTGTAGCTTATGATGCTTAAATTCAGCATCTATAACACTTGCTTCTGCCTTCTGTACATCCTTTATAATGCTATTTAACATTTGCAAATTAATTTGATCTTCTTTAAATTGTGTTGTCGCTTCTGATAACTGTGTTTCAAGCTGTGTTCTTAATTGACGCATTGTGTGTAACTGCTCTGTCAACATTTTATCATTTAAAATAACTGTATTTTTTTCTTGCGCACCTCGATAGCCGTGCTCGTCCACTAATAATTCACCTTGGATCTTTTTTGGCACTTGGATCTCGAAAAATTGCTGCGCCCACCATAATGCTTTTACCGCAAAATTTTGTTCTTTTTCCGATATTCCTTGTCGAATAACTAGTTTTTGCGCTGGTAAACTAGTTGTAAAACGTTCTGGTACAATGGAACGTAACGACACATGATACAAATCATTAAACGCTACTTTCTCTTTTGCATCATAAAAAATGGTGTATTTAATTGAATTTAAACGATTTTCATGTTCTATTGTGGCACCTTCATCTAACGTAACTAAATCTCGGAATGTATAAGCTGAGATGTCTCGTTGCTTGAATTGTTGTAAGCCCGCTAATTGACGAGTTGAATATATTTGATTGTTTTCACGTTGTGTAATTTCAATTGTTGTA
This sequence comes from Lysinibacillus sp. RC46, assembly GCF_041262385.1. Taxonomy (NCBI): domain Bacteria; kingdom Bacillati; phylum Bacillota; class Bacilli; order Caryophanales; family Bacillaceae; genus Lysinibacillus; species Lysinibacillus sp. RC46. The sequence continues at coordinate 25,672 of NZ_JBGCCF010000019.1, forward strand.
TTTTCAAGTTTCTGCTCTAAGGAAACTTTTTTCTTATAATAATTTTGAATCCGCACTTCAAGATGTGTAATTTTTTGTTGTACTTGGTGGGCACTCGTATGCTCTGATAGAAGTGCGATTGCTTCCTGTTCCTCTTTTTCAATTTTCTCTAGCTCCCATTTAAGGGTTAATCGATTTTCATTCAGCTCATCCTTTTGCATAACCAAATTTGTTAATTGCTGCTGAAATTGTTTATATTGCTGTTCAATTATAGCTATGTTTCGCTGTGCATCATTGAATTTTGCTTTTGTTACATCCTCTGTAAATCGAAGCTGTTTACGCTGTTCTTCTGTATGAACGAGTTGATTCTTTAATTCATGCTCAGTCACAATTAAGGTCTCTCGTTTCTTGGAAAACTGTTCAAGCAATGTTGATTTTGATCGCTTTTCCTCATCCATTTGCAGCTGCTTTTTACTCAAATCTTGTAATAAGAGTTTTGCTTTTTCGATTTGCTTCTTTATTATTCCAATCTTTTCTTCTATATCTATTTGAATGTCTGATTGCTTTTTCTGTTTCTCTACAAGTTCTTGCTTTTGATTGTTGTATAATTGTACAAGTGACATGGTATTAAGGATATGCGCTTTTCCTGCTTCATATAGACGAGCCTTGTTATTTTTCAAACGATCAAATTCTTCTTTTGCTAATTTCAGATTAAATTCAGCCTGCTTAACGACTGTTTTTGCAGCTACAAGTTCTTGTTCTAGCTCTTTAACACCTTCAATAGCCGTTTCCCACGACTGCTGGATTTCAGTAATATTATGCATTTCACTAAATCGACGAAAACGCTCTTCTGGTGCCATAACTGCAAACTGATTTACTTCTTGTTGATACCAAATCAAATAAAATAAATCTGAGTCAATTTTGTATTTAAACTGTAAATCTTCTTTATATGTTGTAAAATTACGTTGGTTTACATCACCTGAACGATAAATATCACTGACAGTCAAAGTATCCTCTGTTTCTCCTGTTAGGACATGATATTCACGCTGCAATGCGCCCCGATTTGCTTCCTGCTCAATCATTAAACGAAACGAAACAAAAGGTGCTGCGTCAATTCGAGAAGGCCCTTCATTTTTAAAGGTTAGCTCTACCATTCCTTTCCATCTTTGATGACTTGGCAAATTATTTGAGCGCAAGCCCTCTAAATCAATTTTTGACGAATATAATACCGCTCCCATACAAAAGGATATAGTCGATTTTCCTGTGCCATTTGGACCCGTGATTAGGATATGATCATTAGCTTGACCAAATAAAATGCGCGTTGGCTTATAGTCACGTATACCACTGAACTGCAGACGATAGGGAATCATAGTGCATCCTCCCGAATATATAGATTATAGCGTTTGAAAAATTTCAATACTTCTTCTTTATTTAGTTGAGTAGATTGGGCAAATTCAGCTGTTCTTCGTAAAAATGAATCTGAAAACATATGTACACCAATCGCTGTTAACGAGTAAGCTTTTTCATTTTTTGAAATGTCATTTTCTTCTACTGCACCGATTTTTTTCAGTTGGTCGATGTTTTTTAATAATTTAGCACTTGCATTTAACAGCTCATGTCCGAAATCTGTTAATATTTGCTGTACTAATGTATATTCATGATTTAGCACTTCCTGCTGATAAAACATATACAGTAAAATGGCCAGTGCCTCTTTGCTTAATGTCGACTTTGCATCCTTAGCAGAAACTCGCATCATCACGATCACGCGCGTTCTTTTTTCATCATAAATTACACGAAAGTAGCGATGTACTGCTGCATTTACACGCTCGATAAAAGAATAGAAAGCATTGTCATCATTTTTTATGTTTAATAGCTTTTCTAAATCCTTACGCCGTAAACCATAATTGCTGCCTAGGACACTTGCAGAGGATGAAAATAATAACTGCATGAATGCTAGCTCTTCCTCTGCCGATAAGTAGGCGCGTAAATTACTCATTGTCGCGAGTTGTGCGTTTATATTGTTGTAATGTAAATCGTCTGTCGTCATCTTCTACCCACTCCCATCGTTTATCGAATTGTTTTGTATCCGATACTTCTTTCATATTCACCTTTTGTTTACTCGTTAAAGCTGATACAGCTAAAAGTGATCGAATTGCGTCTCCCCATTCATCAGAGCTGGATTCAATTATTACTTCCTCTAGTTCACTTTCGCCATGTACGTCTAAATAGTGTTCGATTACATCCGTATTAATAACCGCCTTCGTCATTTGCCAAGCTGCATCTTCAAACAATTGTTGAACGGATTCACCTTTAACAAACGTTTCTTCAAAGTCGATGTCGATTTCCTCCTCAGTCTCTATTGGATCATTTACTTTTGGCTCATAGTTTTCTAAATAGTGAATAGCTTCATCAATATCTTGTCCACCTATTGGAGCTGCAAATTTAATTGGCATCCAAATACCGTCCAGTTCCTCATCCTTATACTGTGCTTGCTCCATAAAACTAAATAAATCGTACGCATTTGGGATATTTGAATCGATTGGTGGGTTGTACATATTTAATATAAAAGTACGTATCTTTTCTGGTGAAATCGAATCTGAGAGAGGCGTATCCTGCATCGTTACAAAGCGAATATATTTCGTAAGCATTCCTAGACTAAGCGCTGTTCCCTTTGATAAAACTGTTGTCCCACGTTGTACTAGATCACTCATCACTAAGCTCTCTTCTACTGTTTGGAATTGACTAAGTCGCTCTTGCATTTTTATTTCAAGTTCCTGCATTAGCTGATGAATAATTTCAAGCTGTGGTAAAGCATTTCGATCAGCAAAAAATTCTAATTGACGATGTTCCAGTTTTTGAATTGCATCTTCAACATTGTGAATCATAGATGCAATTTTATTGCCACCTGAGATTCCATTATCATCATAAGCTGCACTAAGCTCCGCATCTCGACGTGCTTGAAAGAGTGATCGTCCAATATCATCCTGTAAATAATAGGCTAATGAATCGTTCGCAAGACGAATAAGTGCATCCATCATCCGTTTACCACGGTCTAATAATTTTATTTGACGCGTTTGCTTTGTAAGCCAGCTATTTCGTGCCAAAATGTAAATTATGTGATCAAGCTGCTTAATAGTTGGTGGTGCATCGTCGATATATGTATTGCGATAGCGATAATACAGCATTTCTGTATCTTCAATTACGTCTGCTAAGCCTAAAGATTCTTCATATAAAAGCTGAATCGTATTCAGAAAGCGCAAGATTTCAAGCGGTGACTCATAAATTTGCTGGCTCCCAAGCTCGTTTAATACTCCAGCCAATGAGGCAATATCACGCATTGATGTTTTAAGCTCAGCTGTGTTCGATTCAACATTAAAAATAGAGATTGGTGCACGCTTTACTGTATCCATTTCATCCATTGTTCTACATCTCCTAATTGCTGCTCTTGTTCGTGTTCAGCTACTTCAAGCTCACCAAGTAGCCAATTTTTATAGACTTCAATATCAGAAAAAATCTGATTATCCCTAGCAATGATTTTATACGGTGTATTAATCATTTGTACTGCATGCATAGCTATTGTTAAGCCTGCACTATCAAAATCTGTCCAAACAATCACAGTTTGAGTGGCGACTATCTGACGAATCAACATTTTATGCGCAGATCTTATTTGACCATCTAAACATAAAATAAATGAATTAGTAATCTGCAAAAAGCTCGTTTCCTTTGCCATTCGTGTTAGAATAGCTCTATTTTCAACAAGCCAAATAATGTTCGCCTCTGTTTTATAAGTATCTTTTAGAATGGCGTCATCGGTTAATGCATGAATAACGCCTTGTTGATAATGGCTAAATGTCCCCGTTAACTCACCTGCAAAAAAGACAGGAGTAATTTTACCTAAACTAATTAATCCGCAATCGCCTGTTTGTACAGAGAAGACACGCTCTAGCTCTTCGATAAATTCCTTTTGCTCACGGTCGAAAACTTTTGAGCCACCAATTTTATCAAAAAGCGTTGCACCTATTTCTTTAAAATCGAACAGTACTCCTTCATTTGCCAATTGGAAAAAGCCGATTGAAAAATGTAAAAAACGCAATCGTTTTTCAATCGACCAATGGGACATTAATTTTGTCGTATGTGCTAATTTTTCAATCGGCATTGATACAAATTCATTTAATTGTTGCACAGCATGTTGAAGTTCTTTTATCGGTAGTATGTTAGCACTTTTTTGCAACTGCAATGCATAATTTTCTAGCCTTTGCGTCTGCTGCTCGTTCTGTGCTTCAAAATAGCACTTTAAACTTGGTCCAATTCGGTAATGGATTGCTTTTGCGGTGCGTCCATCTTGTGCAAAAACAATTTCTTCTATAATCCACCCTTCCTCTATCCAGCTTTGAATTGTAGAAAAATCTTCTGTTAGATTTCGCTTTGCATTTTTTGTGAATTTATAATTTAGAAGCTCTTGTGATGGCTTTGTTTTTGTTAGTTGCCCTACCTTTAAAAACGATACATTGCGATACGTTCGTGCAGTTTGTTTTACTACCGTATACTGCTTAATTGTATCTGTAATATACTTTGGAGATACTTCAAGGTGTTCCCCATTTTTGACAAAATACGAAGTCAAAAATTGTTCTATCATACTATCACACCCTTTCTCCTCCATTATACAAAACTAGAGTATTGAATGCAGTAAACCTATTTATATAAATAAAATCTAAAAAATCTGTTAAAACACATAATAAAAACTACATCATCCATTAGGCGAATCTGATGGAATGATGTAGCTTTTTTCTTTTTACGATTCCTCTGTATTTTTCCCAGTAGCCTCGATTACTTCAGGGGTTCCATCTACTATGTCCTCCTGCACATTTTCAGCAGCAGGCGGCGTAATCGTCACTAATGTATAATCATCTTCTTGTAAAATTTCAAAGGTAAACTTTTCGCGAATATCTCCTACATAAAGTGATGTCCCGATGGCTACATCAGTCACATCAACCTCTATTGTTTCAGGGATTTCTGTTGGACTTACTTTTATGCGAACTTCACGATTAGGCTGTAATAGGAATCCACCATCTGCAACTCCAATAGCTTTACCAGTAACCGTTACAGGAATATCAACCTCTAGTTCCTCTGCCATATTAATGGACTTGAAATCTACATGCTTAACATTACCCTTTAACGCACAACGTTGTACTTCTGTTAACACTGCGTTGATCTGTTTACCGTCTACATCTAATTGAAAAACATTTTTATTGCCGAATTGAGCTAACATTTTTGCAAATTGTCTGGCATCCAGTGATACTGCTGTTGATTCCATTTGATAGCCATATACAACGCCCGGAATAGCACCGTTTTGTCTAAGTTGAGTTAATGATGATTGACGCTCTTTATCGCGTTTTTTTACAGTTAAAACAGTATTCATCGTATTTTCCCCTTCCATAGAAACTAGTCTCATAAAAGGTTTTGCCCGTTCTATAGATTTTTATACATGAGCACAATGTCTAGCTTCCTCTGACGTTCGCTCCGTTGCTCTAGTTCTTCTATCCGTTCCATTGAAAATATATCTCAACAAAAAAAGCCGAGACGTTGTTACGCTCGGCAAAATTTATCTTTATTCAGTAAGTATTTCTGTGCGAAAGCGAAGCGTCAGCAACGATTACGCCAAGGCGAAATTGATTGTAAATAATTACAATCTTCCAGCTGCGAGTAAAGTCACTGCTAACATTTTTGCAAACTCTCCACGGGTAATAAATTGATTTGGTAATAGATTTGTATTGATATCTAGAGCACCGATTGCATACAAAGTCTCAGTGTGACGCAATGCTTCCTCATGAAGATAGTAGCCATCCTGATACGGTAAAATCACATACTCTTCTTCTTGGACAAAATCAACAGCTTCTAATGTTCGACCAAGCATTAAAATTGCCTGCTGGCGTGTGATTTTTCCATTTGGATCAAATATAGTTGGCGTTTTTCCGTTTATGATTCCTAACGAATGCAAGGCACCAACATAACCTCCATACCAAGATTTTTTGACATCAATGTCTTTAAATTGTTTTGTTTGTACTTGTTGAAAGCTGAATGCACGAGTTAATAATGCACTAACTTGAGCACGTGTTAACGAATCATTAACACCAAAATTATCAGCTGTTTTGCCTTGAACTATACCCCTATTCGATAAAGTAGTAATATACGAACTATACGATGATCTCCCTATATCACGAAAATAATTAGGCGGTGAATTATCAAATTTCAATTCTGCATTATTATGAATAGTGGCAATGACTCGGTCATTTAAATCTCGATAAGCAACCGGCTCCAATTCTCCTTTTTTAGCAACTTGTTTTAAGACCCCATCCTGACCATTCTTAAAAATTTCCACTTCTAATGGCTGACGGTTATTGACAATATTTGCTTTAATACTAAAAATATCTCCTTTTTCTGATGCATTAATTGTAGCACCATATGCAGAGTACACCGTCATATTTGGCGTTTTCATATGTACATAACTGGTTGGCTCTTGATAGGCATATGCCTGCATTGGAATGGCCAATGATACGCCTAACAATCCAACCAATACACCCTTTGAAATTTTCCCCTTCATCTTATTTCTCCCTTCTTTTCATCTACAATCACATTGGATTTAACTATCAAGAATATAGTGTTTTCAGAGAATTGTTCTATCCAAAAAACTACACTTCAATTGATCGAGCTTACGAACAGTTGAAGCGTAGTATAAATATTTACCTAAAATATCGCCACTTTGTTATCTAACAACAAGTGTAAATCATGAAGCTTTTTAATTTCATATTGTGGTTGAATATCGCTTGTATTTTCTATATCACGTATATTAAACCAGCATGTATCAATTCCAGCTTGTAGTCCACCTTTAACATCAGATGTTAAGGAATCACCAATAATCAAGGTTTTATCTTTATTTATATGATCGATACGTTCAAAAACATAATCGAAAAAAGCTGGCATTGGCTTTTGATAACCTGTTTGCTCCGAGACAAAAATGCCTTTGAAAAATTGTGCTAAATTTGCATCCTCTAGTCGTTTATTTTGGGTAATTGTTTTACCATTTGAAACGACATATAACTCATAGTTATCTGCAAGCTGTTCAATTACTTCGTAGGCACCGTCTACATAATGATGTGCCTCTTTCAAATATTTTTGAAAAATTGCCTCAAAATACTCTCCATCTACTTCTACGCCGAATTCCTTTAAAGCAATTGAAAATCGAGTGTTATGTAGTGCTTCTTTAGACACCTCACCACGTTCAAAAGCACGCCACATAGATTCATTAATCTCTTTATAACGAGCAATCATCGTTGGAGTTACTGCAATATTTTCCTGCTTAAATAAACGGTCAAGTGCTGCATTTTCAGCTAAGTCAAAATCTAATAATGTGTCATCCACGTCAAACAATAATGTTTCATACTTAGTCATGTCATTTCCTACTTTCTTTGGTGCTGTATTACCATTTCACTCCTTCTATCATATCGTTTTTTGAGAAAAATGACAGCAAATCTATCTATCACTCTATTTTACAGAATTTTAGGAAATCTTAGATGAAGGTAAGTTATTAAAAATATTTCCTTCATTGAGTAACAAAAATGATCATCTTGCCTAAAAATAGCCCTTTCGATAATTTCGTATTTGAAAATAACAGCGAATATGAGACAATAGAATGCTAGAAAGGAAGATGTACGAATTATGACGACTCTACAAAAAATTACGCCTGCCTTTGATCCATGGGAAGCGTATTTAGATGTTGAACAACATGGGCATATGACCCTATCTAATATTGAATTCACAACAACGACTCTTTGTAATATGCGCTGTTCACACTGCGCAGTTGGATATACTTTACAAACTAAAGATCCAGATGCTTTACCAATTGAGCTAATCATAAAGCGTCTCGATGAAATTCCACACCTTAAAACAATCTCAATCACTGGTGGAGAACCGATGATGTCTAAGAAATCCGTTCAAAACTATGTATTGCCTTTATTGAAATATGCGCATGAACGTGGCGTGCGAACACAAATCAACTCCAACTTAACATTGGAACCCGAACGTTATTTACTGATTGCACCATATTTAGATGTACTACATATTTCACATAACTGGGGTACTATCGATGAATTCGTTGAAACAGGCTTTGCCATGATGGAGCGAAAACCGACTTATGAACAACGTGCAGCTTTGTTCCAACGCATGATTGATAACTCAAAAATGCTAGCAGAACATGGCGTAATGGTATCGGCGGAAACAATGTTAAACAAGAAAACTCTACCGTACTTAGAGCATATCCATAACCAAATCATCAACGAAATGAAATGCGCACGCCACGAGGTACATCCGATGTACCCTTCAGATTTTGCTAGTGCCCTTACATCTTTATCACTTGAGGAAACTCGTGAGGCGATTCATCATCTACTCGATGTTCGAGATGAAAACACTTGGATGCTATTTGGTACGTTACCTTTCTATCCATGCAGCATGAATGAAGAAGATCAAAAGCTTCTAAAACGACTAAGAGAAGAAAAAAACGTGACGATGCGTAATGACCCAGATGGTCGCTCTCGCTTAAATGTCAATATCTTTACAGGTGATGTCATTGTAACAGACTTTGGCGACACACCTGCGCTAGGCAATATTGTAAACGACGAATTACCAGCGATTTTCGATAAATGGATGGCAACAGATTTGGCGAAATCACTAAACTGTCACTGTCCCGCAGTAAAATGCTTAGGTCCTAACGTTCTTGTTCAAAATATGTATTATAAAGATACGAAGTTTGTTAGTGGCTCTGCTAGAGTGTAAAAAGAAAAAATGTCCAATGCATACATTTGCATTGGACATTTTTTATAGGATTTATGATATTTTTGCTTTAACAATATATGTTCTGTTAAGTCCTGATGTCGATAGCTTTCCCTTGCCAACAACTATAAGAAAAAGTGATCCTTTATATGTGTGATTTTTCATATCCTTATATAATTAAAGCATACCATTGAAAAGAGTCATTTAAACTTACTAATTTCCTTTTAATGGTTTTCTGTGCTTATTCTTGAGGTGAATTTAAACTTTTTATTCTTTCAATTTCTTCTCTCGATAAGCCTATTAAATCCATTATTTCTTCAATCGGTTCATGACGTTTAAGTAATTTTTTCACTAACTCTATTCGTTCTTGTTTACGACCTTGTTCTAATCCTTGTTCTCTTCCCTTATTGATTCCATCAATGTAGCGGGCTTCTTCATCTAGGATATACTTTAAGCGTGACTGGTAAGCAAGAATTGTTTCAGGGGATTGGCTAATTTCTTCCCATGTATCAAATGCTGCACGTAAGTTTTCATCCTTCATCGCTAACCCCTCCAATTCACGATAAATCTCTGCATATACTTTCTTTTTGCGACCATCGACCATACCAAGTAATAACAACCATCGAATTAATATGTCATCAAGAGCATCCAATTTTTCTTCATGCCAAAGAGCAATAAACTTGTTCATTTCTATAAAGTGAATTTCCAGCACATCTTCTTCTGGCATTAGCCTTGATAATGTTCTGTCTTCATACAGATGATAAGTACTATGATAATTTTTGTTGTCTTTAAACATTGTAAAATTGCATATATTAATCGTAATGGTTGGACGTAATTCACTATAGCCCATACCTCTAACTAGTTGTGACTCATACATTTTTGCCCAATAATATAGCGTTCTTTTTGTCATATCTTGCTGATTGGATAGTTGAATTTCCACATTGATAAAGTCACCATTTTGTGTTTTCACAAGAATATCGAGCCGAGATTGTTTATCATTCTGAAATTCACCGCCCAATTCTTGCTGAATGAACGTTACTTCTTTAATAGTATCTCGTCCGGTAAGTTTTAAAATCGCATTCAAAAAGACAATAGTAATTTTTTTATTCTTTTTATTACCGAACAATTGCTTGAAGGCAAAATCAACCTTTAAATCAAAAAACTTTTCTAACGGAATTCTTCGTATTGCTTTTCGATTCATCAGAGATCACCTCTTTTTTATTACTAACATTATAGCATGGACGCACTACTAAACCTCTTTATAACATCAAAACGTATTTTGTTATTTATAAAATCATGAATTTCTTTAAAGACCTACACAAAGTCTTCGAAGGCAAATAAGTTTATATGAAAAAAGCGATGTTTCCGAACTAAACATCGCTTCTTTTATGTTATTTTTCATAAAAACTTCTTATATTTTTACTACCACATGAATTCAACTCGATTTTTCTTGATTATTTGCAGTACTGCCTTTTACAAGATTCATATAGTTTTTTCGCTAGCAAATTAGGAGCTTCTCTTGTTGTTTAGTAGGTTTTACTTAATGCCACTAACACTGTGTGATTCATATTAATTCCTTTGCAATTAGCTTATAAGTATTCATGCGACTTTCTAGTGCGTATTGATTGCAGTTTAGCATTACCTCGTCAAATCCATAATGCTCTTGCTCTGCTACTAAAAATTTAGCAATTTCCTTAGGAGTTCCGACAAGATTGGCTTTTCGATTATTAGCGATTGTCATTTTATCCAACTCCGTAAGTGGAAAATCTTTTGCTTCCTCAGGCGACATCGCTTGAATGATTTGTCCCTTCATGAGATGGAGGCGTGTAATATCAATCGGCTTTGCCAAATATTCCGCTTCCTCTAGTGTATCTGCAACTGTCGCCGCATAAGTAACGATAATTTGTGGCTTCTCCATGTAATAGGAAGGTATAAAGTAATCTCTATACGTATCAAATATATCCTTTGACATGTTGCCAGTGAAAAATTGCGCATATGAATAGCCCACACCTAATCTTCCTGCCTGCATAGCACTTTGACCACTAGACCCAAGTAACCAAGCCTCAGGTAATTGGATATTAGCTGGGGCCGCTATCACTTGATCATAGACATCTTCGCCTGTTTTTTGATTATTCATCAGTTTTAAAGTTATTTCGAGCTTATCGTATTGCTCTGTAAAACGTTGTCTTCTTCCCTCTGCTAGTGCATAAATAGAGGCATGGTCACCACCAGGGGCTCTGCCGACGCCAAAATCAATACGGTTCGGCGCTAAGCCACTTAATGTTTTAAAAACCTCTGCCAGCTTATATGGAGAATAGTGCATCATCATCACGCCTCCAGTACCGATACGAAGACGTTTTGTTTTCGCTGCTAGGAAAGCAGCTGTAACCTCGGGAGCTGAACTTGCCAGTGAATGGCTATTATGGTGCTCCGCTAACCACATACGATGATAGCCAAGTTCTTCACCTAAGAGCGCTATTTGTTCTGTACGCTGAAAAGCCTCCTCAGCAGTATGATCTTTTGGTATAGGCATTTGATCTAAAATACTTAATCTCATTGAAAACACCCTCTCTGTCTAAGCATTCCTCCTTACTGTAATATAGGAAGTTCTTTTTACAAAGCAAAAGACCTTACTCATAGGCAAGCCGATTTGCATGCCATGTGTCATAAACCATGCCAATAAGCAACCGGTTTTGTTTGGGACTCAATACGACATCATTAAATTTCATTGCATAAATAGAAAATTGCTTTGTTTTTTCATCCACTACGAACTGTAAAATGGCATGTCCTTTTTCATCTTCAAATGTAATATCACCTGATAATTCGACAACATGCTCGCCTGTTTTTGCCTGATAATATCGCCAATATGGTTCGAAAAATGCATAATTAAATGCATTACGCACAGATACTTCTGAAAAACCCCCCAAATACCCTTCTTTTACAGTATCGATATATTCATTATCAGTTATATCTTTTTTGGCATTATATATATATCCGACAAGTAGCCCCATAAACACAACACAAATAAATACTCTTACATGATTCCCTAAACTCAAATGCTATCACGTCCCCTTTACGCAAAAAACATCATCACCTACATAATACATTAAAATATATACACAAAGTAGAATATTTTTGATTTTTGTAGAATTTTAAAATATTTAAAAATATTTAATTCTCAAAATTAATAGAGAAATACTATTTGAGCTATTTACAGTCACGATTCATTTCGCTACTATCAGAATATTATTATAGAAAAGAGATGACCACCGTGCCTTTTGATTTAGATGTAAACATTTTACTCATTCTTATTATTTTGGGCTTTCTAGCTGCATTTATTGATTCTGTTGTAGGAGGAGGCGGACTAATTTCATTACCAGCTCTTATGTTTGTTGGTCTTCCACCATCTGCAGCCGTGGCTACCAATAAGTTAGCGGGCACCATGGGGTCATTAACGAGCACCATTACATTTTATCGCTCCGGAAAATTGGATATTAAAGCCGTTTATAAATTGTTCCCTTTTGTTTTTATAGGTTCCATGATTGGTGCATGGATTGTCCATCTTATGGATCCCAGCGTATTAAAGCCACTTATGCTTGTCATGCTAGCAGCTGTGGCAATTTATACTATTTTCAAAAAAGACTGGGGTAGCATTTCTACCTATAAAAAATTGACACCTAAACGCTACGCATTTTTCGTGGTGATCATTACCTTAATCGGCTTTTATGATGGCTTTTTAGGGCCAGGGACAGGCTCGTTTCTACTGTTTGCCTTTTTAATTGTTGGCTTTGACTTTTTAAAATCTGCGGGAAATGCCAAGTTTTTAAATTTCGGAAGTAATATCGCCGCCCTTCTTATGTTTATATACTTAGGGCAAATAAATTATGCCTATGGTTTACCAATGGGACTTGCGCAAATTGCTGGAGCTATTGTTGGTTCTAAATTTGCCATTAAACGTGGTAGCGGGTACGTGCGTAATTTATTTATCGTTGTGACAATTCTATTACTTTTGAAAAATACATATGACTATTTTTCATGATTGATTCCTTATATCTATCAATTTTTCCATGCAGTTATAATGAAGATCAAACTAGCTGTGGCATTTTTCATTAATGAAATTGTATAAGAAGTTATCAATTTATCAACCAAATAGAAGCATGTTAAAAATACAGCATGCTTCTATTAAAGTTCAGTTACTCATACTTCTCTGTCTATAATTATTCTTTCTTACTATAAATTCCATAAGCAATAACTCCAAATAAATAACCTATTCCAGCCCCCAAGCTAATTGTAAATACTAAAAAGTTTGGTTTGAAGTACATGCCAAAAATCTCACCGAAAGCACTACCAAAAATGATTCCCAATGGTATTAAACTATCTTTTAAATCTTTAGCGTCTTTTGACTTTTTCATACCTAATGTTCCTTTCTGAGAAAAAATTCCACCTATTCCAGGGCCAAGAGCAAAACTTAAAGAAAGATATACAATCAACATACATAAAAGAAATCCTGCCAAAAAGCAGCTAAAGGAGTAATTGCTTGTATTTTCACTCTACTATATGTACGAGATGGTTCATGTAGAAAAAATTCCAGAGACACTTTCTCATTTCAATCATATTTTTAGGATATTTTCTTCGATTGCAATTCCAGCTACTCAGATGCTCTTCCTCCCCCAGCCAATTTTATTTGTAATTGTGACCAATTTACTCTTTCCCCTTTCTAAGCAATTGTAAAAGGATTATAATTTGCTATGATTTTTCACCACAGTAAAATGTACAGCATAGTGCAACTTTACCAGTGGAGGATTTCTTAATCCGCACTGATGATTATTACAAATCGATTTTTTACTGACAGTTATGCGGGGTAAATTACCAAGTACCAATGACTTATCTTTGAAGTTAACAAAAATAAGATAAGTTTTTTATGCGATAAACTTTTTTTCCCCTTTCACACGTCTAGTAGTTGTATACAATTTGAAAATGTTATAAAGGAGCTTCTTTGGACATGAAAACAAGAAATGCATTTCAACATGAAGAGGTGTTTGTCCAGTTAATTCGTGAACAGAAAGAGCGTTTTTATTTGCTCGCGTATAGCTATACGAAAAATGAACAGGACGCACTTGATGTTGTACAAGACAGTATTCAAAAAGCAATGCTTTCTCTAGATCGATTAGAAAATGTCGAGTATATGAAAAGCTGGTTTTACAAAATCGTCGTACGTACATCTATAGATTTTTTACGTAAGCATAAACGCTTACAAGTGACAGACGATGATACATTGCAATTTTTAACACCTGCACAAGAGGATGTCTACGAAAACGTTGATTTAGAACATGCGTTAGATGACTTACCCGTAATGTATCGTGAAGTTGTTATTTTACATTATTTTGAAGATTTAAAACTCGCTGATGTTGCAAATATCCTTAACATTAAGCTGAGTACTGCTAAATCACGTCTTTATAAAGCGTTAAAACTATTGAAAATACAGTTAGAAGATGTGAAGGGAGAAACAGCACATGGATGAAAAATTAAAAGAATTAGAAAAACAATATAATGAGGTATCTATCCCAAAGGAGCTTGATTTTGTGGTTGAAAACGCTTTAAAACAAGGTAAAAAGAAAAGAAAAAAACGAGCACCACAATGGTTACTTGGATCTGCGGCAGCTGCAATGCTTTTTACAGCTGGTTTAAATGTCAGTCCGGCAATGGCACGAACACTTTCAGATATTCCTGTTGTTGGTAGTGTCGTAAAAGTCTTAACTTGGACTGAATATGAAGTAAAAGAAGAAACGTATGATGCAGACATTAAGGTACCTTCTATCGAAAACTTAGAAAATAAAGATCTTGCTAATGCTTTAAATGAGAAATACCGTTCAGAAGGCAAAGCTCTTTATAATGACTTTATTGCCGAAGTTGGTGATTTAAAGGCTAACGGTGGCGGCCATCTAGGTGTAGATAGTGGCTACGACGTAAAAACAGATAATGACCAAATCTTGTCGATTGGTCGCTATACTGTCAATACAGTTGCATCATCTTCTACAACGATGCACTACGATACAATTGATAAACAAAATGAAATTTTAATTACACTACCAATGCTATTTAAAGACGATCGTTATATTAAATCGATCAGCGAAAACATTATTGAACAGATGCGTAAACAAGCTGCATCTGACTCAGATAAAGTATACTGGGTAAAAGGTGCAGGGCTTCCAGATGAAGAAGTTACGGACAACTTTACAGCTATTAAAGCAGACCAGCAATTTTATATTTCTGATAAAGGGAAACTTGTGATTTCCTTCGATAAATATGAAGTGGCACCTGGCTATATGGGCGTTGTAGAATTCGAAATCCCAACCGATGTCCTTAAAAAAGATCTTGTAAGCTCTAATTATATTCATTAATCATTTGCAATAAAGTGAAACCTAAATCCGTGGGGGTTTCTATATCCACGGATTATTAATCTTCACCAATCGGGCTTTTACGGGCAGTAAGTCTCTCACCTCACTTCTTTATGGGGGAGACTTACTGCCCTTTAAAATATAATTTTAAAAAACGAGGTATTTGAACCGTCAATTACCTCGTTTTTTTCTATAAAATATTTTTTCATGAACGATATCAATTATGCCTCGGCATAATTGTAGCTGTCGCTATCAACCGCTGAAAGAAGTTAAAAATCTCTATTCAGAGTAGTTTGTCATACTTATAATCCCCTCACTTTTTGTCTAAGCTAAAGTGTATCAATTAACGTTAGAGGGTTTTTATATGAAAGGTGTAGGATCAATTAGTATTTTACATGTTGTCTTCTTATCTATGACTGTTATCGGCTTAAAAAATCACGTGACAATTATACCCCCACTACTCGGCGTTGTAGGGAGAGATGGTTGGGCATCTGTTTTAATGGCCGCATTTATTATATTCTTCTGGCTATTTCTTTTAGTTTATATACAAAAAAAGACGAATCAGGAACCTATTAGAGACTGGTTAGATGGGGAAATCGGGAAAATGGGCTCTACAATTGTCATCTATATTATAGTTATTTTTTTACTCATTCTAGCTGCTTTTACGATGGTCGAAACATTGCAATGGGTAAACACTACGTTTTTACCTGAAACACCGGTCATTGTATTATTACTCATTTATACGATTCTTTGTCTTTTACTCGTTACAACAAGCTTACAAACCATTGTTATTTTAAATGTCTTTGTATTATTCGGTGTAATAGTCTTTGGTTTTTTCGTAGCATTTACAAATATACAGGTTAAAGATTACGAGTTATTACGTCCATTTTTTGAGCACGGATTCCAACCTGTTATAAAAGGGATGATTTACCCGGCATCAGGATTTATTGAATTATTAATGCTTATATTTTTACAGCACCAATTTAAAGAGCGCATTCGTTGGTATCATTTTGGCATCATGCTTATCATTTTAATGGGGCTTACTTTAGGACCACTAGTGGCCGCAGTTGCTGAATTTGGTCCAACCGAAGCTGCAAAACAAAGATATCCTGCCTACGAGGAATGGGGATTAGTATCGATTGGTCGCTATATTGAGCATCTTGACTTTTTCTCTATTTACCAATGGCTTACAGGAACATTTATACGAGTTAGCTTCATCTTATATATTATAGCAGATTTATTGAAGATGACTGGGGATCCGAAGCAAATATGGAAAATGATTGCTCCCCCCTTCTTTCTACTTTGTCTACCGCTAATTATTTTAAATGAAAACATATTTTTGAAGGTGAAAGGGAACTATATATTATCAATTACTTTTATTTTCTTTTTCCTTTTGTCCATATTTTTCGTACTAGTAGCTTTCTTTTCAGGTAAGTCTTCTAAAAAGGATAAACCTAAAAAACAAGAAATGGAAAGTGGTGAATCATAATGCCTCAGCAGGAGAAGGCGATAGACCTAAACACTTTAAAAAAACTATTTCAAAAATCAGCAGATATTCAATTTCAGGAATATACATTTAATCAAAAAAAGGTGCAATTCATTACCTGTGATGCGATGATAGACCAGCAACTGCTAAACGAAGTCATTATTCGGCGTATTCAATTTCTTTATGACAATTTAGCTGATACAACCTTTGAAGAAAATATTACACAACAACTTCATGTCCCAACTCTTCAAAAAATCAAAGATAAAGAAGAAGCCATTACCTTTGTATATACTGGGTTTCTACTGCTTTATTTTGAAGAGGAAGAACTTTTATACGCTAGTAACATTGCTAAAAAGCCCAATCGAAATCCCGAAGAAACGAGGATGGAGGTTATCGTTAAGGGGCCAAGGGATAACTTTATTGAAGACATCCGCGTCAACATTGCGCTATTGCGAAAACGTTTACCTACGAATTCATTTTGTGTAGAAAAAGTAGAGCTTGGTAAACGTTCGAAAACAACAGTGGCAATTCTTTATTTTGACGATATTGTCGATATGGATATTTTACACGGAATTAAAAAGCAACTGGCCGCTGTAGATACTGATATTGTCTTTAGTGGGGATATCCTGATGGAGCGAATTAACAAAAACTCGAAGCTTTTCCCAAAATTTGATTATACCGGACGACCTGATTATGCTATTCAGGCTCTAGTAAGAGGTCGTTTTCTCATTTTTGTCGATGGTGTAGCATATGCCGTCATCACACCTGTAAATTTATTTTTATTATTAAAATCCGCTGAAGATAATGAATATCCCATCGTTTTCAGTTCTATAGAACGGCTTTTAAGGATTACTGGCATATTAATTGGTTTGCTGTTACCTGCCTTTTGGCTCTCTCTGACGACTTATCACCAAAATCAATTGCCATTCCAACTTTTAGCAACAGTCGTCCAGGCAAAAACAGGTCTACCTCTCCCCTCCTCTCTCGAAATGCTAATAATGCTACTAATGTTTGAATTGTTTCGAGAAGCTGGCTTACGTCTGCCTTCTGTTATTGGAGGTACGATAAGCGTTGTTGGAGGTTTAATTATTGGTGATGCAGCCATTCGCGCAGGTGTGACAAGTCCAGAAATGATTGTAGTTATCGCGATTTCTACAATTGCATCATTTACCCTTGTCAATCAATCCCTTGTCACAACCATCAGTATATTGCGTATTACGTTCATTATTGCTAGTGCATTTTTAGGTTTATTTGGATTTTTCATCTCACTATACTTTACACTTCTTTACTTATGTAATATCCGGATTTATGGTTACTCTTACATGAATCTTGCCACAGATTTAAACTGGGCAACAATTAAAAAATCGATCTTCCGCTTATCACCAAAGGGCTACACTGAGCGCAATAAAGCACTTGCACCCCAGGATAACACGCGTACCTCAAGCAGGAAGAAGCAATGAAGAAAAAATTCATTTTACTTTCAGGCTTAGCTACTTCACTACTTCTTTCAGGATGTTGGGATATTAATGAAGCTCAAAGAATGTATTATGTAGATGGACTTGGTATTGATTATAAAGATGGTCAGTATGAAATATATTTGCAATTAATTAACTTCACCAATGTTGCAAAATCCGAATATCCTAATCCTCAAACAGTACCTGCAGAGGTTGGACAAGCGAAGGGAAAAACGTTGGAAGAAGCACTTTTTAAATTATTTCGATCCATTGACCAAAAAGTGTTTTGGGGGCATATGACATTTATAATTTTCTCCGAGGAAGCACTGAAAGATAAAAATGCCCTCTCCATTATAGACACTGTGTTGCGGTATAGGGAAACGAGGTATCAAATATGGACCTATTGTACTCAAGATTCTATAAAAGACATCCTTCTTTTAACGCCGATTTTGAATAAATCTCTTATATCATCAAAGCTTAGTACGCCTTTAGATACAGATGATCAAGAAACATTCGTTGAGCCTGTTAATTTCCGTAATTTAGTTATTGGCTTAAATGAACCAAATCACGAAATTGGTATCCCTTATGTAACGATCAATAAAAACTGGGAAACGGCAGAGCAACAAGGACAGGATACTACCTTTATAGGGGTCGGGGTTCTTTCAAAAAGTGGGTTTAAAGGCTTAATTAAGAATGATGCTGCAAGAGGCATGCAATGGATGCATAATAGAACGCACAGAGGTGAAATAACCTTTAAGTTAGATGACGAAACAGATTTTTTAACGGTAACATTGGAAAAAATAAAGGTAGATATTGAACCACTTGTTAAAAATAATCAAGTTACATTTGAAGTAGTTGTAAAATTAAATGCAACTTTAAATGGGTTAAAAACTAATGTTTCAGAAGATGAAATAAGAAAAAAGATTATAAAAGAAGTGAAGAAAGAAATTAGAACAACGTATAAAGAAGCATTAGCGAAAGATATTGATATTTATCGTCTTTCTGAACATCTATACCGAAAAAATGTGAAAGTATGGAAAAGACTAGAGAAGGATGGAAAGATCCCATTAACGCCCAGTTCTATTAGTAAATTAGAAATAGACGTTAACCAAGTAAATTCTGGCCGTAAAACATTTACGGGAACATTTAATGATTAAACTAAAAATATCCCCTTAAATGTACATAACTATTTAAGAGGATATTTTAATTTATCGACTCATCACCAAAAATTGCGGAATATATTTGTTAAAACATTTTCCAATTATCTTCATTCAGTAGAAAACTCCCAAAGGTGGTAAGATGAATGTGGATGTAGTTCCTTTTCAGTGGTTATTCAAACACCTACCGATTATAGAGGAACTCAGTCTAAAGAGCGCCACGTCCTGTGGCAATTGATTTGTGCGAAAGCGCAGCGACAGCAACAACAACACACGACTGAGTGATCAATATCGCACTAGCCCGGAAACTTTGCAGCGAGTGAAACGGCTCAGAACCGGACACCCCCATTGCCCAGTCGGAACGGAAATCAACCACATGTTATGGTGATGAGATAATGTATCAAATAACTTCCTCTTTTTGTTTATATATATCCCCTTTGAAATATCCTGCGCTATTGTCTTTATAGTTATTTATATACTGAATGCTTATTTTTATCCAATCCTCAAAAAATCATTTAAATAGAATACTGTAGAATAGCTTTTCCTAGCAACAACTTTCCGAACTTTTAACATAGCTTTACATTTTGATTTGCAATTGGTGATCAGCATGCTATAATTCATGTATAAAGAATTGAATAGCTTTTGACAATTATGTCAAAGGGGAGTAGCTAGCAGATGTGAACAAAGCATCTGATTTCACATTCGTCATTACATGGTTATTACCATCGGGTGTGAAGGCATATCTTGGCGTACAGATATTCTGTGCAACAACCAATTAATCAGCTTAGCAAGACCTTTGCCTATTTTTTAGGCATGGGTCTTTTTATTTTGCCTAAAAAAGCAAAGAATACGTTAAAGGCAGTTTATTCATTTCTGTTCAAAGTATAAAGGAGGAAATACACTTGGAGGCAATTTTACTAGAATACGCATGGGTCCTCATCGTATTAATTGTACTGGAAGGTTTATTAGCTGCAGACAATGCCGTTGTTATGGCCGTTATGGTTAAGCATTTACCAAAAAATCAACAGCAAAAAGCACTGCTATATGGTTTAGTGGGAGCATTTGTTTTTCGCTTTGCGGCACTATTTCTTATTACAACGCTCGTTAACTTTTGGCAAATTCAAGCTCTAGGTGCTGCCTATTTATTATTTATGTCGACGAAGCATATTTATGATTCCCGAAAAGCCAAACAAAATCCCGAGGAAATTCATGAGAATAAAAAACAATCTGGTTTCTGGATGACCGTACTGAAGGTTGAGTTTGCTGACATTGCCTTTGCCATAGATTCAATATTAGCTGCTGTCGCCATTGCAGTTACACTACCTCATATCGGAAATTTCGATGTTGGCGGCATTAATGCCGGGCAATTCGCCGTGATGTTTTTAGGTGGTATTATCGGTGTTATTATGATGCGTTTTGCTGCTCGTTGGTTCGTGAAAATACTCGATCAATTTCCATCACTTGAAACAGCTGCCTTCTTAATCGTTGGTTGGGTTGGTGTAAAGCTGGCTGTTCTAACATTAGCACACGAAAAACTAGGTATAATTCCACATGAATTTCCACACTCAACACTTTGGAAGGCCATTTTCTGGATTGTCTTAGTTGCAATTGCCCTTGGTGGTTATTTAGTTGGTGTGAAAAACCAAAGAAAAAATGTAAAATAATGCCCAAAAATATTACCCGGTCCTAGCGAAGGCCGGGTATTGTTTGTCTCACCAAACCAGGATACTTGGTACCCAGTGAGCACCACATTATGATAATAATACATATTTTTTATGATTGAATCTTTTTCAATGTTGATTCGTATGTTACTATATAAAAGTTATTTTACAAAAGAAAGGACTTTTCTATATGGCGTATGCTAAAAATCAAAACTTAAATAAAATCTTAAAACACTTTGCTTTTATGTGGGTATTAACAGTTGTCGGAATGTACATAGCAACATTATTACCTCCTGCAATTGTCATGCCAATATCCATTATTGCGCTTGTACTTCTGATCATTGTCATCTTTGTACGAAACCTGAAGCTTGCTAATTCCATTATGTATACAATCCCCTTTTTAATGGGAATTTTACTATTTTGGACAACACAATTTTACATTGCGGAGCTAGGACAACAGCTTGTTTTACTTGTTTTCGTAGCGACTGTAGCTATTTTTATTGTGTTAGCACTGATTGGTATGATGATGAATAAAGACATTTCCAATTGGGGAAGCTATTTATTCACCGTATTAATCGTCGTTATTGTATTTTCATTAATCTCTATGTTTATACCGGTTAGCAATATGGTCGGATTAATTATTGCAGGAATTACTGTACTACTTTTTAGTCTCTATACTGTTTATGACTTTAACCAAATCCGACATAATCACGTTTCAGATGCTGAGGTCGTTGGGATGGCTTTAAATCTTTATTTAGATTTCATTAATTTATTTATCAATCTTTTAGAAGTAATTTGGCGCATAAAAAAAATATTTGATTAAATTCCCTAATTGAGAATAAACATCAATTAAGTTTTGCAACATTGCCTTTTTTCGCTGTATACTATAAGAATAGCAGCAGGTATTTACTGCAAAGGGAGGAAAACTTTTATGTTATCTGAAAAACTACACACAGCACTAAACGAACAAATGAATTTTGAATTTTACTCTGCGCATGCTTATATGGCGATGGCGGCATATTGCACAGATCAAGATTACGATGGTTTTGCCAACTTCTTTTTAGTACAGGCTGAAGAAGAGCGCTTCCATGCGATGAAATTTTATAATTTCCTAAGTGATATGGGCTACCGTGCAACAATCCAAGGCTTCGATAGCCCAGATAATCATTTCGAGTCTATTTTACATGCCTTCAAAACTGCCCTTTCACACGAGAAAGAAGTGACTCGCCGTATTTATAATTTATCGGATATCGCTTTAGACGAACGCGAGCATGCAACAATGGCTTTCTTAAAATGGTTCATTGACGAGCAAGTGGAAGAAGAATCAACATTCGACACGTTAATCCGTAAAATTGAACGCATAGAAAATGATTCTAACGCAATCTTTATGCTTGACGCTGAATTAGCGACACGTTCATTTACACCAGATGCTGAAGCTTAAAATTTAATGTAAACAAAAAGAATCTGTATGAGCAGATTCTTTTTTGTTTGACTATTTCAATGGAATATCAACCGTTTGAGTTCCATCTAAAAAATTTTCATAATGTGAGAAATAGATGCGGACTGGATTGGCAACTCCCTTTATATCATATGTTTCTGTTTGTTCAATTACATAATCATCAGGTCTATGATAACTTCCTGAATTACTATAAACAGTTTCACCATTTGCATCTATTGCTGTACCAAGTAAACTGATATTTTTATTTTCATAAGAAGTTGGAACATTTATTGTTACCATGTGCTTATTAACTTGAACTTTTAAGCCAGAGAGAGGTGGTTTGGAAAGCACTTTCTTTTGATTAAAATCTACCTCGATAAAATCCTGACCTTTTGGCAATGCTTTTACTTTTCCAATGGATAATGTTAACTTTTTAGGCTCCCTAAAATAATTACTTTGCATAAAGAATGTTTCTTCGCCATCTATTAGATTACCTGTAGCTGTTAAGCCATTATTGATTGTCGTCCATTCCTCCCCTTTTTCATCCAATAGACGAATATCATCAAATCCTAAAATTCGCTGATCATTATGTGGATCGAGAGCGATTGTAACACCTGTACGGAGCGGTGAAATAGAGACAGACTTGATGGTGATTTGCTGTCCTTCAAAGCTCATTTTTTCATTCAATTCATAGGACTTCGTTTTCGCTATTGGCTTTTTAAGTGAGAATGGAATCGTAAACTCTGTTTGTTTTTCATCTGCAAATTGGATATATAATTCAAAATTAGCATTGTCATAATTTATAGGATTTTCAAATGAAAACTCAAATTTATCTTCAATTAAAGATGTTTCTTTTTCTCTATACCAGCTATAACTTATTCCAGCGGGTAATACCTCACCATTTAGACGGAGCTCCATTTTCTTAGTCTTTAAATCATGAACATCGAACGGCGCTGAAAATGTATAAGGCAAAATCATACCTGTTTCATCAGCAATAACTCCTTGAAGTGTAAATGATAAACCATTTTTCGTTTGTGACAGTCCTAGATCCTCATAATAGTTATTATGGAGTATATCTTTGACCCCTTTATCATACGTAATCATCTCAACTAATGGAGCAAAGCCTGGGATTTTTGCGATGGCACTAGCAAAAGCTGGAGATACACGAATAGACGTTACAAAAAGTAACAATAATGCACAAGTAACAACAATGCTTTTCCATGTACGTTGTCGATTACGCTTTTCTTTTTGGAAGCGTATGACACTGTTCCTACGCGACTCTTCTAATTGCTCATGTGGTATGTCAATTTTCGCTAGTTCTTTGACAAAAATATCATAGTCATGCTTTTCTACCTGTTTCATCTATAGCTCTCCCTTCTCCGTAAAATATAGTTTAAGTCTTTTCAATGCCGCATGTAACCTTGACTTCACAGTTCCTTCTGGAATATTTTGTAACATAGCAATATCTCGATTTTTATAATCTTGAAAATATTTTAGAAAAATAAGCTCTTGCTGCTCTTTTGGTAGCTTTGTAATAATATCTGTCATTTCAAAGCGCTCGTGATTGGGAGCGTTATCGCTGATTTCTATGTCTTCCTGGAAATCAAGACGTCTGCTTCTTTCACGCATATCATGGCAAATATTGAGTAAAATTCGGACAAGCCACGTACTAAAATAACCTGGTTCTTTTACGGTATGTATCTTTTTTAAGCTTCGATATGTAGCTTCTTGTACCGCTTCAATGGCATCATGCTCATTTTTTAAGTAGGCGAATGCCATACGGTACATCGTCTGTTCATATTGTTTTATTAGATGTAAAAAAGCATCTTCATCCCCAGCTATCGCACGCTTCACCAATGCTTGTTCATCCATCACATTCACTCCCTTCTACTTATTAGACAGTCGAGCTGCCAATTTCGTTCGATTTATTTTCAACAATTTAATCAATTGTAACAAATTTCATTTTTCATTATAATTCTGTATCCAAAACTACTTCATAGAAATATTAAAAAAGGCTTTTAAATGATTGTTGCTGTTAAAACATAAAAACAGAGTCAATCTACAAAATGTGTAGAATCAACTCTGTTTTTATGTTTGATATTTCGTAAATCGAATATTTAACTACAGCACCCCGTTAGCCACCCATGTAGCGCAAAAATTAGCACTTCACCATAGAAGATAAAAGATGATTAAGTTCTTTCAAGGGAGTTGAACAAGGTGAACACAACCTTTTAACTATTTCTACTTAGATTCGAAGGTGGTATCACATCCCTTAATATGTGATAGTTCGAGAGATGCTAAGTTTCTTAATAATATTAGGGAGAAGCCTACATCACTCAGCTATACAACACGATTTCTATGGTGTAGACTTCATATATCGTGGTGTAGTACCTATAGGATTCTGACTTGAGAAAGGCAGATGATCATTGTTCGTTACCCAGCCACCAAAACGAAATGTGAATTCCACTCGTGCGTCTGTATTCTGTGTATCAATATCTCGCATATAGTCTTTCAATCTATTTTCTAGGTAATTTGGTGTGATGAAATCTGCATATGGTATAGACTTTAACTCATTAAAAGGCAACAAATAGGCTTCGATAAGGGTATTGAGCTCATCATATTCAACAGGTGCTAGTAGCTCATAATCATATTCAATATGAATTACCGTTGTATATTTTTGTCCATTCTGTTTATGCACAATTTCAATCGGGTATCGGTATCTTGCTTCAGTTCCAATGACACCCGCTGAAAACACATCACGATAGAGCTCTTTGTTTATAGTAGGCTCAGGTGGCACAATTTTTCTATCCCCCATATTCTTTGGGTAAATAATAAATTTGTCTGATGCAAAGTTGCCTCTTGATGCACCATTTAAAATGGATTCTTTCATAAATGTTTCGTCTAAATAGTTCAACGGCTTACTGGAAATAGCAAATGCTGAACTGACAGCCATTCCACCTGTTGAAAGTAAAATTAATAGTGCCATCACAACGATTCCGGATTTCTTCTTACTCATATCCATAATGGAGAGTATTCTCTTTTTTAGAATTTGTGTACTCCCTAGAAAATTTGTAGATAAAACACCTTCTCCTCTTTTTAATTTCTCAGCATGTAGTATCGTCTGACTATACGTTTTTCTAAGTTGGATGTCAGTATTTTTTACTACTTCTTCATCACAAGCGTGTTCACAAAGGTTGTCCAGTTCTTTAGCGAATAGATAGAACAATGGATTGAACCAATGAATACTACTAATCAGCAATACAAAAGCTTTATACCATAAATCCTTTCGTTTTAAATGAACTAACTCATGCTTCAATATCATGTTTAGTTCTTCTTCTCGATAAGCATTATTAGGTAGCCAGATAGTATTTTTAGTAAATCCCACTAACATGGGGGAATGGATAAAGCTACATTCTTTCAATGCGATTTCCTTAGTGATATTCATTTCACTTTTAACTTTTTCAAGTAAATGAAGGGTTTTCGGTTCAGTTATCGTTTGCCCCCATCTTTTCACCATGTACATAAAACGATAATGTCTTACAAGATGAACTGCCAAAAATACAACGATTCCTAAAATCCAAATTATCATCACCATCTGCCAAACAGAAAGTGCTGTCACTGTATCTACAGATGAGGACACAAGCGTTATCTGACTACTGTTAGTTGGAACAGGTTCTTTAGATGGTACTTGCACCGATTCTGATAGATTGAAAACTGGGGTCGATATATTATTGATTGAAAATGGTAAAATAAAACCTGCAAGGATAGCGAACCAGCCATAATAAAGCCATCTAGCACTGTACCGTTTTAAAAGGGAAGGCGTTACAGCTATAAAGAGTAGTCCAATAAAGGACATAACTACTGATTTAAAGAATAAACCTACCATGATACTGTGCATATTAATCCCTCTTTTCTTCCACCCATTTAATTAATGAAGCTAAATCTTCATTAGAAATAGTATCGGATTTATAGAGTGTCCCCACTAAATTCATAAAGGAATTTTTATGGTAGAGCTTCATAAAATGCTCTGTTTCAAAACTTAGATAGGCATCTTTTTCTACTATAGGGTAATAAAATCTCTCCTTACCTTTTTTCTCACTGCGAAGAAATCCACGTTCAGTTAATCTTTGCATAAGGGATACTACGGTTTGGATCTTCCAACCTTTCTCATTTCCTATTTCTCTCATTATTATACCTGTAGTAATTGGAGGATTACTTTCCCAAACTATCCTCATAATCTCAAATTCTGCTTCAGGCAATTTTTTCATATTTACTCACCCCTTTCATTTAAGTCAATTGTCTTACTCGTATAATATATCTTTTTTGAAACAGCGTCAAATTTTGTTATAGATGGAGATATATTATTCAAATACCAAGGGTTATCCTAACAGTCATTGCATTCTCTGTTCCAAGTTGCAGAAATTCTCTATGGTGATGAAATTTATTAGAAAAACTTCCGAAATGCAAAGAATCAAGGGATAGAATAAATCAATTATTGTTGCTGTTAAAACATAAAAACAGAGTCAATCTACAAAATGTGTAGAATCAACTCTGTTTTTATGTTTGATATTTCGTAAATCGAATATTTAACTAAACCACTCGTTATTTTAAGTGTTACATTTCACATTTTGCACTAACGAAATTAGACCAAAACTATTCTCATCCTATTGGCAATATAAATGATATTACTAACTATTTTGTATTAGTTTATTACAGAACTTCCATTCAACACTAAGTGTATCCGTATTTCTTACCTCACCATCAGAGGTGATCACAAATTCACCTTGCTTTATGAATTCATATAGAAATACATTACCCAGAATTTTATTACTTACTAATATTCCAGAATCGTTTATTCTACAAATAGATTTTGGTCCCCCAGTTTGGCAATTCCAGAGAATAAATAGCCACTCATCTTCTTTGACATCCCTACTTAAATTATGAAAAATATGCCCTTCAGGACAGTTATATTGCCATACAATTTGACCCTCAAAGTCGTAGCAAGCAATTTTTTCATATGTGTTAACTACAAAATGTTCATCTAGGAATTCAACGCTTTTAGGATTGATTTTATCCTTAAATAGAACTTTATTATTGGTAACATCAATAAGTTGATCTTGAGAATCTTTTACAACAAACCTTTTTAAACCTTCGTTGTCTGTAAAGATCCTTCTAACACCTCTTATTTGTTCCTTAGTAGAACCATCTCTTATATTTACTATCGTATAAGGACCTTGGCTACGTCCTAAACCGATAACTATTTCATCCTCTATTATTAATCTATCAACATCTTGTACTTTTGTAAGATCTTTGCGGTGCCACAATTTTTCTCCAGTTAATGCATCGTAAGCAGCAACACCTTTACGAGAGTACGCCGCTGTAACTACAATTGGACTAGGAAAAGGGATTAACAACATTCTTTGCCCACCAAAATCTAAAATAGTTTCAAATTCTGACAATTTCTTTTTGGTAGCCCATGACCAAAGTGTAACTTTCTTTTCGAATTCAGCTGTAACGAATAGATCCGAGCCTTCCACGGGAACATTAATATGTCTAATTTTATACATTTTCTCACCACAAGTTTATAAAATTGCTTACTCTTCTTGTTTATATAAGCCTTACTGAAATTGTACTATCTTTGTATAAGGAAGCAAAATGTAAAAATTAACAAAATGCTATTAGTTATATATAGATATTATCTTCAACTAATCTGCCCCGTTCGTTTAACTAAGAAGTTACTTGTTACTTTTATCAGATATTATAATTATTTTATATAGGGATTCTTTAATGGCATTTTGTCGTAATTAATCATTCTTACTAAACCATGTATCAATGGAATTTATCATATTTTCAAATGCTTCTTCTTTAAATGGTGAGGCGATTCCTGAATGATCAAGTAAGTCTAGGAAAGATAAACGTCCCCCCTGTTTGCATATGTCCATATATACATTCCAAGCAGTATAAATATCTTTTTGTGCGATTGACCAAATCTGCAAGGCACAAATTTGAGCCATTGCATAGTCGATATAGTAAAATGGAAATTTAAATAAATGAGTTTGTTGGTGCCAAAAGTTCCCTTTTTTTAAGTAAGAGTGATTGTAGGTAGTTTTATATGGCATATATTTTTGTTCAATTTCAATCCATTTTTTCTTTCGCTCCACTGATGATAAGTTAGGATTTGTATAGATAAAATGTTGAAACTCATCAATACTAGCCCTATAAGGCATTGCAAAGATAGCATCTTCTAAGTGTGAATATCTATAATTCATTGCGTCATCCCCAAATATTTCTTCCATGTAAGGCCAAATAAGAAATTCCATTGTAATTGAGCTAATCTCACAAGCTTCCTTAGTGGGAAGTATAAATTCTGGTATGTTGTTATTTTGGTTAAAAATAGCCATTTGGAATGCATGACCAAATTCATGTGCCAGTACCTTTACATCCTTTCTTGATCCATTAAAGTTTGCAAAGATATATGGTATCTTTTCATTACATAAATAAGTAGTATAAGCACCTCTTGCTTTATTTTCTTTAATGGTTAAATCCATATATTTATTCTCATGCATTAACTTGAAAATCTCACCAGGTTGATTAGATAATTGTTGGAAAATAGTTTTAAATTTTTCTATCATCCAATTAGAATCTCCTTTAAGGATAGCCTCTCCGGTTTTAAACCTCACTTCTTCATCATAGTAGGTTAAGTTCTCAATCCCAATCCGAATCCGTTGCTTTTCCCTTAATTTCTCGGATATAGGAACCATATATTTCAAAATCATTTTTCTAAAATCAGCCACCTCTTGTTGACCATAGTCAACCCTAGAAAGTCTAGCATATCCAAGTTCCACAAAAGAATTGTAACCGAGCTCTTTTGCTATTTGCGTTCTTACTTGAATTAAAGAATCAAAAAGTTCATCAATTCTATTTTCGTATTGCTCCAATAGTTCATATTTTTTTTCAATAGCCTGCTTTCTAAGCATTCTATCTGGAGATGAAACAAATTTATCTAATTGAGATAGATTTCTCTCTTCTCCTTTAAATTCAATCTTGGCATTTGCCATCAATCTTGTATATTCACTTATAAGATTGTTCTCTCTTTTTAATTTATCAATAACTGATGAACCAATAGTATTTACATTAATTTCAGCAAGATTCAGTAATTGTTTTCCATACTTTTGCTTAATTTGTTCTTTAAATGTGGACCTTATTAAGCGTTCATAATAACTCGCTACAACTTTTTCATATACCGGCCAATTTTTATTGATAAACTTTTGCTCTTCTTGATAATTCTTATCTGAGGTATCTAATTGTGCTCTTATCTCCGCAATAGTCATCATTGTTAAAACATGATTTCTAAGCGAATTAATCTTATCTATTAGCTTAAATTGCTCTTCGAATGAGTTTACAGAGTCAAACTTTCCTAATAGTTCAAATACCACTTCTTCAAATTTTACGATGTTAGGCCTCTCATATAAAAGCTGATCAAAAATCATTGCCTTCCCCTCCCTTCGCATTCCATATTATGGTATATTATGTACAACAGAATAAATAGTCTTATAATTCAAAACAATGCGTGCTATAATAGCGATATAAGATAATATAAATACCATTAGCATATACAAAAGGTCTGCTTTCATAAAAGCAGACCTTTTTGTTTTCTTAGATATAGTTCGATTCAATCTACCCTCTATTTTATCTCCTCGGCAATGGTATATATCATTTTTCTAATTAAACTAAACTGTACCGTCAGTTGAAAAATATATACTAACCACCTATCTTCGTTGTATATTAATACTTAACCACAAATAAAAATTCAACAGAAAGGGTTGGTGGTTTATGGGTTTTGTATTTGAATCTGAAAATTTAGGTGATTATTTAATTGAATTAGATGTGGTTGATTACTCTAATTCAATTATTAAAGAAAAAATTGAGGAACTTTTTAAGTCAACTCAAACAGAAATTGAAAAAACAAAAATTGCTTTTGAATTTGTTCGTGATGAAATATCACATTCTTGGGATATTCAAGGGAAAAAAGTTACTTGTCACGCATCAGATGTATTGAAGTATAAACAAGGTATTTGCTATGCAAAATCAAACCTTTTGGCAGCACTATTACGCTCGCAAGGAATTCCAACAGGTTTTTGTTATCAGCGTTTAATGTTGTTTGATACTCCAGAAAAAGGCTATTCGATTCACGCTTTGAATGCTGTTTATTTAAAGTCCCATAATAAGTGGATACGATTAGATGCTCGCGGAAACAAAACAGGTGTTAATGCTCAATTTTCATTAGATGAAGAAAAATTAGCTTTTTCAATTAACAAGGAACTTAACGAAGAGGATTATTCTATTATTTTTGCAAAACCAAACCATAAAACCATTGCTGTATTAAAAGAGCATACTGATGCATTGGAAATGTATAAACATTATTTACCTGAAAGTATATAGTCATTTCACTAACAGGGACTTTAGTTAAATTTTCGATTCAAGAAATATCCAAACAATCTTTGAGAAAACAGTCTAAAAAAAGAGAAACGCCCGCAATCAACGTTTCTCTTTTATTCATTATAGTAGATGAGGTTCTCGAACTTCTCCATCAAATGCAGCTCGATAAATAGTATAGATATCTTCTCGCTTAAGCGGCATCGGACTACGTGCTAAGATTCTTGTTTGCTTTGTCGCATCACCAGTTAGTTGTTCCAGTGCTAATTCTGGTATATTGAATCCTTTTAATGTTGACGGAATATTAACATCGTGAACAAGTTGCTTTAATGCATCTACACATTTATAGGAAGCCTCTTCTTGCGATAAATACGCAGATGAAATACCCATTGCATCTAAAATATCTTTCATACGTTTTTCGCAACTTTGACGAATATAGCCCATTACATATGGTAATAGCACTGCGTTGGAATCTCCATGAGCAATATGGAACTGGCCACCAAGTGGATAAGCTAAAGCATGTACTCCTGCAACACCAGCATTAAAAAAGGCTAAGCCTGCCAAATAACTGCCATAACTCATATCCGAACGAGCCTGTTTATTCTGAGAGTCATGCACTGCAGTTCGAATAGAGCCACTAATTAATTTAATGGCTTGTAGTGCAAGTGCATCAGTTACTTCATTGGCATTTATAGAAACATAAGCCTCTATTGCATGTGTTAAAGCATCTACGCCTGTAGCAGCGGTCACTTTTGGTGGTAAGGAAATCGTTAACGCAGGATCTATAATGGAGACATCTGCTAATAAGTAATCATGTGTAACAACATCCTTAGTTGTTTCAAGTGATAGTACGGATATATTTGTCACTTCTGAACCTGTGCCAGATGTAGTTGGAATTAATATCTTAGGTAACCCTTTATTTTCAAGAGTTTTTGTTCCCGTTAAATTTAAGTAATCTGCCACTTTTCCATCATGTGTTGCTAAAACAGCGGCAAGTTTCGCTAAGTCTAATGCACTTCCTCCCCCTAGACCAATGACTAAATCAAAATGATGCTTTCTTGTAAAATCAACTAGTTTTTCACCAATTGCGAGCGGTGGCTCAGGAGCAATATCGGTATAAATGGTTGTAGAGTACCCATTGTCTTGTAAAGGCTTTTCAACATTATCTGTTAAACCTAACTCTTTTAAAAATGGATCAGTAATAATTAAAATATTTTTCACCTTTAATTTTTCTACTTCTGGTAATAACTGGTTCAAACAACCCCAGCCTGTATAACTTGCAGGAGTAAAAGTTAATTTATGCATAATTGTTATGCTCCTATCTATTCATAATAACCTTCTGTCGATTTTCTAAAAGACTTAAATTGGGCAGAATCATGACCAAACCAAACTTGTGAATTTGTTTCATTTGCTAATCTTCTAATTCGTTCAACCGTAGAATTATAACCAACAGAATCATATAGTATTCCAGGTGGCTTGACAGGTGGCCCAAAGCTTTCAGCAGTGTAAATGGTATCTGAAGCTAAAATAATTCCACCCGTTTCTGGCATATTAATATGCAAACCTAGCATTCCCCATGCATGACCGCTACCAAAATTCAAAACTTGGATTCCTTCTGCAAGCTTCACATTATCCTCACCACGCTTAATTAAGCGCCATTGTAAGTTGTTCTTTATCCACATATCAATGTCACCCCAAATATATGCACCTTCTTTTACATTTCTTGCATATGTTTGTAAAGTTCCATTGAATTCATCTTCCTGCACAATTATTGTTGCATTCGTAAAAAGTTCTAAACAGCCTGCATGATCTAAGTGTAAATGTGAAGCAACAACATATTTAATATCTTCTGGACGCACATTTAACTCTTCCAAACGATGATGTAAATAGCATTCTTCTGGCATATTAATTGGGAATGCTTTTTGAGTAAATTCACCCCAGCGTCCTTCAGGTCCCATTGAGTTTGGGTTACAAGCTGTATCAAACAATATTTTTCCTTCTGGATGATCAATTAATACTGTATAAACTGGAAATTCTACAAATTCATTTGGCTGGTTTGGATGATCGATCGTTGCAGGGTTATGCATGGCAATCATATAGTTTTTATCCATTCGCATTGTTCCATTATCCATAACATACAATTTCGGATGCTGTTTGATTATGTTCATTTACAACCATCTCCATTTCTGAATCATTTGTGCCTCGGCGTAATTGTAGCTGACGCTTTGCTTTCACTACATAAAACATTTGTAGCCGACTCTTTGCTTTCGCTACATAAAACATTCGCTGAAGAAGTTAATTGTTATTCCAAATCACTAGCTTCATTTCTGTCATTTCCTCAACTGCATATTTGATTCCTTCTCGACCGGTTCCGCTTTCTTTAATGCCGCCATATGGCATATGGTCAACACGGTATGTCGGAACGTCATTTATAATGACACCCCCTACTTGTAATTTCTTTGAAGCTTTAAAGGCCATCTCGATTGAAGGTGTAAATATTCCTGCCTGTAAGCCATAATTTGAATCATTGACAGCATCAATGGCTTCTTCTATTGAAGAAACAGTATTGACAATTACAACAGGTGCAAATATTTCCTCACAAGATACACGGCTATGAGAGGATACATTAAATAATACTGTTGGAAGTAAAATATTATTTTCAATACGACCACCCGTCAGTACTTCGGCACCTTCTGCTACCGCTTCTTCTATCCATGTGACAGCACGCTGTTGCTCAGTTTCTGAAATCATCATCGCTAAATCTGTTGTTACATCTAGTGGGTCCCCTATTGTTAGCTGTTCTATTTTTGCTTTTAGTTTTTCTAAAAATACATCTATTATATTTTCTTTTACATATATACGCTGTAGGGAGATGCACACTTGACCTTGATTTGAAAAAGCTCCCATAACAATTCGGTCCATGATTTTATCGAGTTGAATCCCTTCATCAACAATAACACCAGCATTCGAACCAAGTTCTAATGTAACTTTCTTTAATCCTGCGCGATTACGAAGAGAAATGCCTACAGCAGGACTTCCCGTAAATGTAATCATTTTTACTTTTGGATGTGCTAAAAATACATCCCCTACTAGTTTTCCTTGCCCAGTTACTAAGTTAAATGCACCTGCTGGTAAGTTTGTTTGTGCCAATAGTTTTGCTAGAAAATGAGCAGATAAAGCTGTTTGTGTTGCAGGTTTCAAAACAATCGTATTTCCAGCTGCTAATGCTGGTCCAACTTTATGGGCTACTAAATTTTGTGGAAAATTAAAAGGTGTAATGGCCGCAATAACGCCTAATGGTTCGCGGATTGTATAACCAAATCTACCCTCTCCACTTTTAGATGCATCCATCGGAATCATTTCACCAGATAGTCGCTTCGCTTCTTCTGCTGCAAATTTGTAAGTTTCAATCGTTCGATCAATCTCAGCATACGCATACTTCAACGGCTTTGCTGATTCTAATGAGATAATATTAGCTGCCTCATCTCTATTTACTGCAAATAGTTCAGATAATTGTTCTAAAATTTCTGCTCTTTGGAATGCCGTTAAAGCTGCCATTTCAGACTCTGCTAAATGAGCACTTTCAATTGCGCGCTGTACATCATCTTCAGTTGCCATCGCAAATTGAGCAATGACCTCTTTTGAGTAGGGGGATTGAACCTCCATAAATTCATCTGTCATTTGCCATTGTCCATTAATAAATAAGCTTTTTTTCAAGACCTGACTCACTCCTCTTTCGGAATGGTTACGTATTCATTTCTGAAAATAAAAAAATGAATACGTAACCATTTTAAGTTTTAAAAAATAAACTGAGGTCATCAGTTTATTTTTTTACATGTTGTATTTCTCGGGAAAAGCTTAACAGATTCTGTTTGTTGGATGCAAGTACTTTTTTTCTCCATTACCTCAAATAATTTTTCAATAGCAATAAATCCGAGGTTTTTTTCGGATGCTAAACCTACTGTTGTTAAAGCAATTGAATGGTGCTTACTGAGCTCAACATTATCAATGCCAATAACATTAAAATCTTTAGGAACATGAAAGCCCCTCTCTAAGCAAAGGTTTAAAATTTCAATAGCAATTGCATCTGTTGCGGCACAAATAGCAGTAGGTCTCGTAGGAAGCTTAAGTATTTCTTCAAATATTCGTTCAATATCGTCTTTTTTAGTATTTGTAAAAAATGCTGGCACTGTATTTATACCTATTCCGCTGTCCTTTAATGCATTTTTAAAGCCATTGTACCTTTCATAAAAAGTACTTATTTCATGTGGACCGCCAATCCAGCATATGTCATGATGACCTAAAGTTAAAATATGATTCGTCGCTATATAGCCAGCTTCCACATTATCAATTTCTACAAAATACCTGTTTTCTTGATGCTTGCGATTATACATGATAAAAGGTATGCCTCGTTTTTCAAGCTTAAAAAATAAGTCATCTTCATATAACATAGACGATAAAATTATCGCATCAGCCCTGGTTTCCAAAACAGAATTATAAATAGAATCTAAATTATCTTCCGTACCAAAATAAACATTTACTTTATAGCCCCGAGCATTAACATAATTAACGATTGCAGTTGTTGTATCGACAAAAAAAGGATTATGTAAAGGCCCTGATATCAAAGTAATAATGCCTGTTTTTTTCTGTACAAGCGATCTAGCAACATCATTTGGAATATAGTTTAATTCCTCAATAGCCTGCATTACTTTTTCGACAGTCTTCGGCTTTACGAGTTCAGGAGTATTTAACACTCTTGAAACCGTTGTTTGCGAGACACCCGCATACTTTGCCACATCTTTTGAAGATACCAAAAAACCACCCACTTCATCTTTGTAAGCCTATTTTATATCATTACAGATATATTGTTAATAGATAACCACGAATGCAAGCACTTTCTATTATTAGGAATTATTTTTATTTTTCCGCTCATAAGGCTTAGCTACTTCGCTAGCTTTAAAATTATAAACAGGTGTAATCACTTTTAATATATCTGCAGTTTCCTCGAGAACAGATGTAATTTCTGACATCGGCTTATATGCCATAGGGGCTTCATCTAATGTTTCTTCGTTTACAGATGTTGTCCAAATACCTTGCATCATCTCTTTAAAATCTTCCATGTTTAGTGCTTCTTTTGCTGCACGGCGAGAATACATTCGCCCTGCCCCATGTGGTGCTGAGTAATTCCAATCTGCATTCCCTTTCCCGATACAAATGAGTGAGCCATCTCGCATATTCATAGGAATAACGAGCTTCTCCCCTTTATTTGCTCGAACGGCTCCTTTTCTTAACGTCATTGTTTCTGTATCAATATAGTTATGGATCGTATCGAACGTTTCGTTAAAACGCCAGTTCATATGCTTGGAGATTGTTTCAGCAATTGTCCAACGATTCATCCGAGCATATTGCTGAGCAATTTTCATATCGTGAATATAATCATGGAAATACTCACCCTCTAAATAGGCTAAATCTTTTGGTACAATAGGGTTTTGCTCTTTACTAGCTTTAATCATTGCTTGAATTTCTTTTTCGCGCCCCTGATTTTTCAAATCGGCAATTTTTTCTTTTAAATCTTCTCGTTGTAATGTTTCATAGGCTCTTTTTTGATGCCAATTCGCTACCTTCGCTCCGACATAACGCGACCCAGTATGGATAAGTAAGTAATGTGTGCCTGCTTCGTCTTTTGCAAGCTCTATAAAATGATTGCCTCCCCCAAGTGTACCAAGCGATAGATTCGTATAGTCATCCTTTAAGCCACTCGCTACAAACTGTCTCCCCTCGAATTCAACAAAATGACGTGCAGAAGATACTTCCTGATGGATATTCTGTCCGCTTGGTATATGTGCTCGAATTGTAGCATCAAGTTTAGAAAAATCGATATCCGTCTCATTTAGCTCAGCTACAAATACACCGCAACCAACATCAATGCCTACAAGATTAGGCACTACACGATTTTGAAGCTGAATCGTTGTACCAATAACACAACCCTTCCCTGCGTGATAATCTGGCATAATCCGTACTTTTGTTCCTTCCATAAAGGCTTGATTTGCCAATTCTTTAATTTGATCGATAGCTGATTGTAAGGCTGTCTTTGAATAAATTTTCGCTTCAGTAAAACGTCCTTTAATTTGAATCATTTTAATCCCTCCTACTATCTATACGAAAATCGTCTTATTTAGTTTCAATTTTATATAATTAATCCCAATTTATAGAAAACTAGAAAATACATAAAAAATTGTTCTAAAATTATAAATAAATTTTAGAACATTTTCTTTTAACGTTTATTCTTCATATTGAATATCTAATTTTTTCGGTATTTCTGGTATATCGTTTGATTTTACATCTACTTCTGCTAAAGCTAACGTATGTAAAGGATATTTTTTCTGAACATCGAAAGGAATCGCAGTGCTCTCCATTTTATTGTTCATTTGACTACGTGCAAGTAGACCATTATTCGTCAGGTCAATGCTTATGATACTGTTAATCGTTTCTTTTAGCATTACAATATCTTTTTCTTTTAGCGGCATTTGTTCGTCCATTAAAAATGGTTGAATAGTTTCTTTAATATAGCCCTGCGCCTCTATTAAACAAGAAAATTCATTTAATTTATTTGCGTATAACTTTAATTGGCGTTTTTCTTTTGAACGTTGGTGATTTAGCTCTTGCACTTTCTGCTCAATACGTACCAAACGTTTTTTCGTTAACTCCATAAGATAACTTTGTATTGAATTAATGGACTGAAGCATCATTGCCTCCGCTTCTTGCACTTTTTCATATTGTGCAATACAAACAACTTGCTGCTCATTTAACTTGCTGACACGTTCTTTGAAAAATCCATTTTGTGTATGCTGACCAAAGATAGCCTTCATAAGACCTTTTCCGTGAATTTTTTTATGCTGGGCATCCAATCGATCATATTCACGTATATAATCGCTATGCATATTACGATATTCTCGTAACATTTGTTGATAAAAAACAGCCTTTTCTGTAAAGCTTTCCACTATTTCATCCTGTAAATAATCATTTTGTGAAATGGTTTGTAAAAGTTGGTATAATGTTTGAACATTTTTAAATACATTGGCAACCTGCTCATATTCTTGCTCATATTCAGTCACAATCGCTAAATCACGTTGATAACGTGAAAATTCGTATTGTGTATCGCCTGCATACTTTTCAATGTTCTCAACCGCAGATTGGAATGGATCTCTTTGTGGAATAACAGTTAATTCGAAGCGGAATCGTTCAAGCCATTGCAAGAAGCGAATTAAAATGCCATACGTTTTCTTATCACTATTTTCTGCAACTCGATGAATTTCTGAAATTAATTGCTCATACTGACTTTTTTCCCAAAGCTCATCACTATTAGTCTGTTTAGCTTCAATCGCTTCTCTTGCAGAGATAGCAACAAAATCACTTATTAAATGTCCAATTCGTTCTCTCTCAGCATTAATAAACGTCTGCGTATTTTCATTTGAATCGATAGCATTGATGACACAAAGGGGCTCAACACCTTTGTTTTTTAGCGTTTCCATCAATAAAATTTCAGGATAAATAGCCATCGAACCTGAGCGTAATACCCAAAAAATTTCGTCAACACGGTTCATTAATGCTTCTGGGAAGTAGGCCATTTCTCCTCCCCCAGCTTCCAATGAAACAGAATCAATAATTGTTACTGATTTTAATAAATCGTTTTTCAAATATACTTCTAAGTAATCTAAATGTTCTCGTAGTATTTGAGATGCAAAAGTATCGCTAGTTGTCAATAATTCTAGCTTGCTCATATCGAATATTGCTACAACGCCATCTAAAAAATACGCCTTTATTTCTTCATGCTCACCGTATCGCAAAAATGTATT
The DNA here is from genome assembly GCF_041262385.1 of Lysinibacillus sp. RC46. Taxonomy (NCBI): domain Bacteria; kingdom Bacillati; phylum Bacillota; class Bacilli; order Caryophanales; family Bacillaceae; genus Lysinibacillus; species Lysinibacillus sp. RC46. The sequence continues at coordinate 64,363 of NZ_JBGCCF010000019.1, forward strand.
TACCCCTGTTGGATGCTGATCACTAACAGGCAAAACTTGACGTCCTAAAAGTCCATTTACAAGTGTTGTTTTTCCAACACGCTCTTTCCCAACAATAAGAATCATCGTTTCGTTGTTAGCATCTTGAATGATACGATTTAAATGTTTAGCTGTATCTTTTACATATGTATTTTGTACAATAATGCCATGTAATTGTCGAAAATGATCAACAAGCTGTGGCAAAATATTATTCGCTGAGGCTGTATATTCGATCGGCACATTATCAATATTTGTCATCCTCAAAACCTCTTTTCGTATGTATCTAAAGTTATTATAAATGAAAATATTCACTTATTAATACATAGTACTAAGAAATAACGACAAAAAAGGACAATATACTTAAATATAAGTGTCACAAATAGGTAATTAATCTTACGCTATTGAACAGACTATCTCAGATATTATTACTCATTCAGACTAAAAGAAATAAAAATTATTATTATAAATTCGTAAGAGAGTTAGTTTCTTCTTCATTCTTCAATTCCAGCCATACGTGAGTACACCGCTCCAAGTGTTGGCATTCCACCTTGCGCACCGAATTCCTCCACCGATAATGAAGCTGCAATATTTGCAAAATACACAGCCTGATCCAATGATTGCCCTTCTACTAAAGCATAAGCGAGTGCACCGTTAAACGTATCACCTGCACCTGTTGTATCTACCGCTTTCGTCAAATAACCCGGAACATGAATAGGATATTCACCATCAAAATAGCGTGCGCCATCACTACCTTGCGTAATAATCATTTTATTAGGATACTTTTCTAATATTCGCTCAACATCATCTCCAAAAATTTCGGCACACTCCGTTTCATTTGGTGTGATATAGGTAATATCCTCCATCCATTGCACATCAAAATTAGCCGCTGGTGCAGGATTTAATAAAACAGGTACATTCGCTTCTTTACAAAGTTTTATCGCATAAGCAGTCGTTTCCACTGGGATTTCTAGCTGCATAATGACCATTTGACTTTTTTGAATGATTTCTTTCGCTGCCTCTATATGCGCAGGCATTAGTTCATAATTTGCCCCAGGCACTACTATAATACGGTTATCATTATTGTAGATTAAAATATTAGCAATCCCAGTAGGTGCCGAAACGCTTGTAATAGCTTCAGTTTGAACATGCTCCTGCTGTAAAACTGTGCGCAATGTTTCTCCAAAACTATCGGAGCCTACACAGCCGATCATTGTGACTTCACTTCCAAGACGTGCCGCAGCAATTGCCTGATTAGCCCCTTTTCCTCCTGGAATCGTTTGAAAATCTTTACCAAGAATCGTTTCACCCTGCTTTGGAAAAACCCCCATTTGTACAACTAAATCCATATTTATACTACCTATAACTGTAATCATCTTTTGACCTACCTTCCATCTTATTTTTCCATTTTAACTGAGAAAACAATAGAAGGACAGGTCATTTACATTTGAAAAATATGGGGTTATTTTCAATTAATTTTTCCCAATAAACCTTTCCTTGCCTCTAATTCAATTTTTCTATCACAATCTTCACAGGAAAACTTCCCGTCCATATTTTCTTTATATAGTTTATATTTCCTTGTACCTTCTACAACTTCAAATATTTTCTTACAAAAAATACAATGAACCTTATAGCTAATCATGATACTTCCTCCTTTAACCCGATGTAGTTTTTCGGGGAATATAGCACAAAATATAATGAGATTGACAATAAAATACTGATAATACCGAAAACAATTGCAGTCATTTGAAGCGTAAATAATTCTGCAAACAGACCTAATAGTAAAGTAAAGGAGATTTGTAAAATATTTTGAAAAATACTAGAAATACTACCGAATCTCCCCATCATTTCAGGTGGTACATTTTGCTGATAAAACGCTTCATAACCAGTATTACTAAATGCCATAAAAAAGCCTAAAAAAACGAAACTTACAAATGTCAAAATACTCGATGTCGAGGCATAAAAAGCTGTATAAAACAGCATTGTCAGGAACAAACCAAAAGCCATATATGACCGAGTGGACCATTTTTTGGCGAAGCTTGCAGCAACCATTCCACCTAAAATTGCTCCAGCTCCTGCACTACTCACAAAGGCTCCATATAAGCTATCGGATAAAGCCAAATCTTGTTTTATAAATGTTGTTTCCTGAGAATCAAGCGCAAAAGCAATCATTAATGTACTTTGAAACAGTAAATAAATCATTATAAATAATGAATTTTGTCGAATGAAAGCTATTACAGTTAGATAGTCATTTTTTAGTATTTGCCAAGTAATACGTTGCAGTGAAGTTTCCTTCACATCATCTACATCAGGTAATAAGTAAATGATCAAAGCACAAACAAAAAATGTAAAGCTGTTAAACCAAATCGTAAATGTTGTATTAAAAAGCATGATGAGGAGTCCTGCAAGAGCTGGACCTACTAAAAACGAGCCTGAATTGAACGTGCCAAGTATTGCGTTGAATCGTTGTCTATCTTCTGAAGGAACAAACTTTGTAATATAATATGTACTACTAGGCCCAAAGAAACTACTCGCTATATTCGCTAAAAATAACAGTGTATAGATGAGCCAAATTGATTCCATAAACGGCATACAAAAAACAATGAAACCTCGTATAATATCAGTTGCAATCATCAACTTGCGTTTATTCATACGATCAATAAAAGAGCCAGCTACCTAACTTGTTAAAACTCTTGCTATTGGTCCGACAATAAAGATTCCAGCCATCGCTGCCGGCGATTGTGTTAAATGCCATATAAATAAATTTAGCGCTACAAGGTAAATCCAGTCCCCTAATTTTGAAAAACCTAAGCCTCCAATTAATAAGCTGTATTTTCGAAGGATTTTCATTATATAGTTCCTCCCTTTATTACTTTTCACAAAAGTATTCTGGTAAATGTTTAAATAAACTGACTCATCACGAAAACGTGTAGATAATTTCCGTCCCAACTTATATGCACGAGATATGTTTTAACAAATGTCATCCCTAACTTATAGTGTTGGGACAATAATCTGGATAATGTTCCATTTATTCCCCGTAACTCTATTTTTATATTATCAAAATATTACTTCAATTTGTTGCGTTTTTTGAAAATAAACATTTAAATAACTAAAGTGGTTTTTAATTGGAACTATGTTATTTAGTAAGGAATAATCATTTACCAATATAGGAGTTAGGAGGTTTCCCTGTTACCTGAGCAATTTCCACTTCAATCAAAGCCCCCCCTTCTTTAAGCAACAAAAAAAACTGAAGACAACTTAATATGTCTTCAGTCAAAAGGTCAGCGCTCAATCTATTAAAATACAATACGCTGTGCTTCGTAAGCAGCAATATGTTCTTCGTATTTAAAGGTTAGAGCAATCTCATCCCAACCATTTAGCAATGTTTCTTTATAGTAAGGATCGATGCTAAATTTATAAACTGTACCATCTTCACCCGTTACTGTTTGTGCTTCTAAATTGACTTCCATCTTGTACGGATTTTCTAAGCTTTTTGCTAAAATTTCATCACACTCTGCTGCAGTTAGTTTGATTGGTAAAATCCCATTTTTGAAGCAGTTATTATGGAAAATATCTGCGAATGATGGTGCAATTACTACATTGAAGCCATAGTCTAAGATTGCCCACGGTGCATGTTCACGAGATGAACCACAGCCGAAGTTATCTTGAGCTACTAAAATTTTAGAGTCTTTAAATTCAGGTTTGTTTATTACAAAATCCTTCATTTCATTGCCCTCTGCATCAAAGCGCCAATGGTAAAATAAATACTGACCAAAACCTGTACGCTCAATACGCTTTAAAAACTCTTTTGAAATAATTTGGTCTGTATCGACATTTTTACGATCGAGTGGTGTTATCACACTGTTTACGATATTAATTGGTTCCATTTGCAATCATCCCTTCCGTGTAAATGGAAATTACACAGTTTCCTTTACGAATTCACGAACATCTACAAAGTGACCAGCAATTGCTGCAGCTGCTGCCATTGGTGGCGATACTAAGTGTGTACGAGAACCAGCTCCTTGGCGTCCTTCAAAGTTACGGTTTGAAGTTGATGCACAGCGTTCACCAGCTGGTACTACATCATCATTCATTGCCAGACACATTGAGCAACCTGTCTCACGCCATTCAAAGCCAGCAGCTGTAAAGATTTTATCTAATCCTTCTGCTTCTGCTTGTTTTTTCGTCGAATATGAGCCTGGCACAACGATTGCTGTTACATTTTCATGTACCTTACGCCCTTCGATGACATTTGCAGCTGCCCGTAAATCACTGATGCGTGAGTTTGTACAAGAACCGATAAATACGTGTTGAATATCGATTGAAGTTAATGGTTGACCTTCCTCTAAGCCCATGTAGGCAAGTGCTTTGCGAAGAGCAGCTTTATCTGACTCATCCTCATAATCGGCCTGTGTTGGAACATTACTTGAAACACCTGAACCCATTGACGGATTCGTTCCCCAAGTGATGATTGGCTCAATTTCTTCAGCTTGAATGATACGAACTGTATCATATGTTGCATCTTCTTCGGATGCTAAGCTTAACCAATAATCTGCTGCTTCCTCAAACTTTTCTCCTTGTGGTGCATGTTTACGACCACGGATATAGTCAACAGTCGTTTGGTCAGGCGAAATTAGCCCTGCCTTTGCACCCGCTTCGATTGACATATTACAAATTGTCATCCGTTCTTCCATAGCAAGCTTGTGGATAGCCTCTCCAGTGAATTCCACAATATGTCCTGTGCCGACACCGATACCGAATTTCGAAATAATCGCTAGAATAATATCTTTGGCAGCTACACCTACAGGAAGCTCACCCTCTACACGAATTTCCATTGTTTTCGGCTTATTTTGCCATAATGTCTGTGTTGACAATACATGTTCTACCTCAGATGTACCAATCCCGAAAGCAATCGCTCCGAACGCGCCATGTGTAGACGTATGGGAGTCACCACAGACAATCGTTTTACCAGGCTGCGTTAAACCTAGCTCTGGTCCAATTACGTGAACAATTCCTTGGTCAGGATGGCCCATTCCCGCAAGTTCAACGCCAAATTCTTCAGCATTTTTAGCTAACGTTTCGATTTGGTTACGCGCAATCGGATCATGAATCGTTGGTAGATTTTTTGTAGGCACGTTATGATCCATTGTCGCAAAGCTTAAATCCGTGCGACGCACTTGACGTCCGTTCATTCGTAGACCTTCAAAGGCTTGCGGAGAAGTTACTTCATGAATTAAATGGAGATCAATATATAACAGGTCCGGTTTGCCCTCTTCCTGATAAACCAAATGTTTATCCCAAATCTTTTCAATTATATTTTTGCCCATTATCTTCACCTATTTCTTAAATGTATGTTGTCATAATGCTTTCTGAAACAAAGCTTGTATCAATCTCGTTAATGACTTTATCTGTCCATTCATTCGTCGATAGTATACGACTACCATCACGCGCAAGATCTGCTGTGAAATAGCCATCATCAAATACTGCACTTACAGCACGTTCGATTTCTGCTGCTTCTTCTTTTAAGCCAAATGAATATTGTAACATCATGGCCACTGAAAGAATGGTTGCGGCTGGATTTGCAACGCCTTGACCGGCAATTTCTGGTGCTGAGCCATGTACTGGTTCATATAGACCAAAATTATCTCCGCGAATGGATGCAGATGGTAATACGCCTAAAGAGCCTGTAATAACAGATGCTTCATCACTTAAAATATCTCCAAACATATTTTCAGTAACTACCACATCATAATGACCAGGGTTAGTAATTAATTTCATCGCAACTGAGTCTACTAAATTGTGCTCCACCTGTACATCTGGATACTCTTTTTTCTTCGCTTCAACAACTTCTCGCCATAAACGACTTGTTTCAAGTACATTTGCTTTATCAACTGAGCATAATTTGCCTCCACGTAAACGTGCTAATTCAAAGGCATTTTCAACAATACGCTCAACTTCTGCAGTTGAGTAAACAGTTGTATCAATCGCGCCATTCTCAGTACGCATACGTGGTTCCCCGAAGTATACGCCGCCTGTTAATTCACGTACAATCATTAAATCGACGTTTTCGGCTACTTCACGCTTTAATGGTGAAGCATCTAGTAAACTCGGGAACGCCTTTACTGGACGTAGGTTTGCGAATAAGTCAAAGTGTTTGCGAATACGTAGTAATCCTTTTTCTGGACGTAATTCAGGTGGATTATTATCCCATTTCGGGCCGCCAACGGCACCAAGTATAACTGCGTCACTATTTTCACACATCTCAATTGTTTCATCTGGTAGTGGATTATTGTGTTGGTCGATGGCAGCGCCTCCGATTGTTGCATAACCTAAATGGAATGTATGGTTGAATCGCTTACCAATCACCTGTAATACACGTACAGCAGAAGCAACAACCTCTGGCCCAATTCCGTCACCAGGAAGTACTGTAATTTTTTTCTCCATCGTCAAAACACCTTTCTTTGTATAGCGTTGAACTACGCTATTTTAGTAAGACTCTCACCTATATTAATAGGTGAGGTCATCAATATTACGACTACACGAAATTGGCACATTGCCTTTGGGATATGAATGATGCTGACTCAATTCACTACCGTTAAATCTACTAAATTCATAAAAAGCTGGGTGATCGATTAACTTACAGGCTGTGTACGAAGGCTTGCTTGTATTAAATGACGGTTAATCGCATTTAAATAAGCTTTTGCCGATGCTTCTAAAACATCCTGTGATGAGTTTCGTCCGGTTGTTGAAATGCCATCATATCGAATATTAATCACAGCTTCTCCTAATGCATCTCGTCCCTTACCAACAGACTTAACTCGATAATCAACCACATGAATATCTCCTTGAACAAGTTGCTCAAGCGTATTGAAAATAGCTTCAACTGAGCCAGAACCTGTTGCCACAACTGTCTTTTCCAAACCTTCTGGTGTTAAAACAATCGCTGTTGCTGTTGGTATATTTTCTGTACCATATTGTACCTGTACCATCTTTAATTCGTAGAGTGGAACATCTTCTATTTGAACTTGTTGCTCAGTAAGAAGCGTTAGTAAATCTTCTTCTGTAATTTCTTTTTTACGATCAGCAAGCTTTTTAAATTCAGTAAATGCTTTATTTAGTTTTTCATCCGAAAGATTGAATCCCATTGTTTCCGCTCTGTCACGGAATGCTGCGCGGCCTGAGTGTTTACCTAGAACGAGTGGTACCTCCCCTTCACCAATAAGGGCAGGTGTAATAATCTCGTACGTTTCAGGATTTTTTAACACACCATCTTGGTGAATACCAGATTCGTGTGCAAATGCGTTTTTACCAACAATCGCTTTATTCGGCTGAATAACCACATTCGTAAGTTTACTGACTAATTGAGATGTACGCTTAATTTCTTGTAAATGAATACCTGTTGCTACAGGGTAGATATCTTTACGGATATGAAGGGCAACTGCGATTTCTTCAAGCGCTACATTTCCAGCACGCTCTCCGATACCGTTAATCGTACCCTCAACTTGTGAGGCACCATTTTCAATGGCTGCAATCGTGTTAGCGGTTGCCATACCTAAATCATCATGGCAATGCGCAGAGAATTTTACCTTATCAGCACCTTTTACGTTTTCAAGTAGGAATTTAAATAATGCACCATATTCTTGTGGTGATGCATATCCTACTGTGTCAGGTACATTAATGGTAGTTGCACCTGCCGCAACAACATCATTCATAATACGTACTAAAAAATCACGATCTGAGCGAAATGCATCTTCTGCAGACCATTGTACAAGCGGAAAGAATTTTTTCGCATATTTTACGGCTTCAACCGCTTGTTCTACCACTTGATCAGGTGATTTTTTTAGTTTGTATTCCATATGAATGGGAGATGTTGCTAGGAAAATATGAATGTGTGGTTGTTCGGCCACTTTAATGGCTTCCCAAGTTGTGTCGATATCTTTTTGTATACAGCGAGCTAAGCCTGTTACGATCGAGTTTTTCACTGTTCCTGCAATACGATTTACCGCCTCAAAGTCACCGGGTGACGAAGCAGGAAAACCTGCTTCAATAATTGTCACTCCTAGGCGCTCTAGTTGCTTGGCGATTTCAATCTTCTCTGCTGTGTTTAGATTAATACCAGCAGATTGTTCGCCGTCGCGAAGTGTTGTATCGAAAATATCAATTTTTCGCACTTGCAGCCACTTCTCTTACAACCTTTTCTTTACCTTCGTTGATGAATGGCATCATAGCACGTAATTTAGCACCAACTTCTTCGATTTGGTGGTTTGCACCAGCTTCTTTGAATTTTGTATATTCTGGACGACCGTTTTCATTTTCTTGAATCCAACGGCGAGCGAATGTACCATCTTGAATATCCGTTAATACATCTTTCATACGAGCTTTTACAGAGTCGTCGATAAGACGTGGTCCTGCCACATAGTCACCCCACTCTGCAGTATCCGATACTGAGTAACGCATTGTTGCCATACCACCTTCAAACATTAGGTCAACAATTAATTTTAGTTCGTGAAGCGTTTCAAAGTATGCTAATTCTGGTTGGTAGCCAGCTTCTACTAATGTTTCGAAACCTGCTTTTACTAATTGTGTAGCACCACCGCAAAGTACTGCTTGCTCACCGAATAAATCAGTTTCAGTTTCTTCTTTGAATGTTGTTTCAAGTAAACCGCCACGAGCTGCACCGATTCCTTTACCGTATGCAAGAGCTAAATCTTTTGCTTGACCAGTTGCATCTTGATGAATTGCGAATAATCCTGGTACCCCAGCACCTTCTTGGAATTGACGACGAACTAAGTGTCCTGGACCTTTCGGCGCAACTAAGAATACGTCCACATCTGCTGGTGGTGTAATTTGACCGAAATGAATGTTAAAGCCATGTGCAAACATAAGTGCTTTACCAGCTTCAAGATGTGGAGCAATTTCAGCCTCATATACAGCTTTTTGGCGCTCATCTGGAAGTAAAATTTGGATAACATCTGCTTCTTGCGCTGCTTCAGCAACAGTTTTTACATCTATTCCATCCGCTTTTGCTGCATCGAATGATCCGCCTGGACGAACTCCTACTACTACATCGAATCCTGATTCTTTAAGGTTTAATGCATGTGCATGACCTTGTGAACCATAACCGATGATTGCGATTTTTTTCCCTTTTAATACTTCCTCGTTGATGTTTTGTTCATAGTACATAGTAGCCATTGTTTGTTTCCTCCTAATTTTGGGTTTGTTTTTTCAACCTCGGATGCAAGTAAGCCAACAAGGGCTACGCATCCTAAGCTGTGAATTTTATATGCAAACTATTTTAAAATAGAGAGCTGCGTATTTGAGATTTTTTGTGTTTCACGAACAGATGCAGTAGCCCCTGTACGCGTTAATTCTTTAATACCATAAGGTCGAATTAGTTCAATAAAGGCATCAATCTTATCTGGATCGCCTACTACTTGATATGTGACAACGTTTTTCGCTGTATCAATAATTTGTGGACGGAATGGTTCAACTATTGAATTCATTTCCAATCGTAAGTTTGGTGGTGAAATTACCTTCACAAGCGCTAACTCGCGTAGCACGATTGATTTATCTGTAATGTCATTGACCTTTAACACATCAATTTGCTTCGATAACTGCTTCACTAGCTGTTCAATTTTACGCTCATCCTCAACGTTTACAACAAAAGTCATTTTCGAAAAGTTTGGCTGTTCTGTATGACCAACTGTGATTGATTCAATATTAAATTGACGCTTCATAAGTAAGCCTGTTACGCGATTTAATACACCGCTTTGGTTAATCACTGTTACTGTAATTACTCGTTTCAATTCTTTTTCACCCCAATCATTTCATGTAGGCCTTTACCTGGTGCTACCATTGGGTAAACACATTGGCTCTGTTTAACACGACAATCAATTAACACTGGCTCATCAGAAAGTAGTGCCTCGCGGAAAATACTTTCCGCTTCATCGATTGTGTTAATTCGGTAGCCCTTAAGACCATATGCATCCGCTAATTTAACAAAATCTGGTTGGATCGGCATTAATGAAGATGAATAACGCTCCTCGTAGAATGTTTCTTGCCATTGGCGTACCATTCCTAGACAGCTATTATTTATAATCACTACTTTTACCGGTAAGTTGAATTCTTGTAGTATAGAAAGCTCTTGTGCAGTCATTTGGAATCCTGCATCACCTACAATGGAAACAACTTTTTTGTCTGGTTTCGCAAACTGGGCGCCAATTGCAGCTGGGAAGCCGAAGCCCATCGTACCAAGTCCACCAGACGTTACCCATCCGTGATCATTGTTTAAGCGATAATATTGTGCAGCCCACATTTGATGCTGTCCAACATCTGTAGTGACAATCGCGTCACCTTCTGTAATTTTATGCACAAGCTCTAATGCTTCCTGCGGTAAAACTTCTTTGTCCGCTGACTCCTTGCTGTACCATAATGGATATTCTTTTGCATGATTATTTAAGAACGCTAGCCATTCTGTTGTATCAGGGCCATCGAAGTCCTTTTTCAATAATGCTTTTAATGCTTCTTTAGCATCTGCAACGATCGGAATATCTGTCGGCACGTTTTTTCCAATTTCCGCTGGATCGATATCGATGTGTATGATTGTTGCATTTGGAGCGAATGTTGCTAAATTACCAGTTAAACGGTCATCAAAGCGAGCTCCGATATTCAACAATAAATCTGATTTTGTAATAGCTGTGTTCGACGTTGCGGTTCCATGCATTCCTGCCATACCAAGGAATAATTCATGCTCTCCATGGATTGAACCAAGTCCTAGTAGAGTGTTTGCTACTGGAATTCGATATTTTTCAGCGAATGCTGTTAACTCTTCTTTTGCGTCTGCAAAGAGGACACCAGCTCCAGCTAAAATGACTGGATTTTTGGCCAATGAAATCGCTTGAATGGCCTTTTGAACTTGTAAATAATTCGGTTTATATGTTGGTTGATAACCCGGTAAATATATTTCATCAGGAGCCTGTGGTGGATTTTCCACATCAAATAACATTTGAGAAACGTTTTTCGGGAAATCTACTACAACAGGACCCTTCCGACCAGTGCTTGCAATATGGAAAGCCTCTTTAACAATACGCGGGATATCATTAACATCCTGTACCTGATAATTGTGCTTCGTAATTGGTGTCGTAATCCCCATAATATCCGCTTCTTGGAAAGCATCTGTCCCAATCACAGATGTTGAAACTTGACCTGTGAATACAACTAATGGGATGGAGTCAATCATCGCATCAGCAATACCAGTTACTAAGTTTGTTGCCCCCGGACCGCTTGTCGCAATAACAACACCTGTTTTATTGGAAACACGTGCATAACCTTCCGCTGCATGGATTGCACCTTGTTCATGTCTAGTTAAAATATGACGAATCGGATTTTTATACATCGCATCATAGATTGGTAGTACCGCTCCACCTGGGTAACCAAAAACAATTTCAACACCTTGTTCATGCAGTGCTTGCACTAATACATCAGCACCATCTTTCGCTTGATAGGTTTGTTCAACTTTTGCTACTGTTGCTAATTCTTCTTTCTCATTGATAGAAACATTCGTACTCATCAAATATGCCTCCTTCTTATCATTCAATTTCACATTAGTAATGCGCATCATTGAAGTATTACAAGCTGATCATCTCCTTGAAAAGAGATAACAGACTCTTTCTTACGCCGTAAAAAAATAAAAAGCCTTTTTCTCCACACGCAAAGAATTACCTTACGTAGGGATGAAAAAGACTTTCCATGGTACCACCCTTTTTTATAGCAAATAATTGCTACCTCGTGAATAAATATTAGCATTTATGAACCAATGCGAGATCATTCGCATCCAATACGGTGTCATAAATTATTTATTCATTAATAACGAGCACTTTCGATTATGCCCGGAGCTATCTAATGGCGAATACGCGTTTAATAGCTCACTCAGAGGGGATGTCGGATCTAGTTGTATTGCCGGCTTCCAGCACGACCGGCTCTCTGGTAAATACAAGGCTCTAGAACCTTTAACCTCATCAACGCTTTAACTTTTTAAATTTTCATAACGCCACCTGTAGAGGCGCTTGTTACTAATTTTGAATATCTTGCTAGCCAACCGCGCTTAATTTTCGGTTCAAATTCCGGTAGTTTTGCACGACGTTCAGCTAATAATTCATCTGAAACTTCTAAATTGATAGTACGGTTTGGTAGATCAATTGTGATCATGTCACCGTTCTCTACTAAAGCGATTGGACCGCCTTCTGCTGCCTCTGGTGAAATATGTCCGATTGAAATACCACGAGATGCGCCTGAGAAACGTCCATCTGTGATTAACGCAACCTTTGTGCCAAGACCACGACCTTGAATCGCGGACGTTGGTGCAAGCATTTCAGGCATCCCTGGGCCACCTTTTGGTCCTTCGTAGCGAATGACGACTACATGGCCCTCTTTAACTGTCCCGTTATCGATATTTTCCTGTGCCGCTTCTTGTGATTCGAAGACGATTGCTTCGCCTCTGAATACTTTAATAGAAGGGTCTACAGCTCCTACTTTAATAACAGAACCATCTGGCGCGATATTACCAAATAACACCGATAAACCACCAACTGGGCTATACGGATTGTCTTTCGTACGGATAACTTCAGCATTTGTAATATGATAATCTTTTACAAGCTCACCCATTGTTACTCCAGCAACTGTTGGTCGATCCGGGTGAATGGCACCTGGGATAGATGCTAATTCATTAATAATGGCACTAACGCCACCCGCTTTATTAATATCATCCATTGAAATATCTGAAGCAGGCATAATTTTAGCTAGATATGGCACACGCTCTGCGACTTTATTAATATCTTCAATGTTATAATCGATTTCAGCTTCATTGGCGATTGCTAATGTATGGAGGACTGTATTTGTCGAACCACCCATCGCCATATCAAGTGCAAATGCATCATCAATTGCTTCTTTAGTAATAATGTCACGAGGTTTGATGTCCTCTTTAATCATACTGACTAATTGTTTAGCAGCTTCTTTAATAAGCTTATGGCGCTCTTCAGAAGTAGCGACGATTGTTCCATTACCTGGTAAAGCTACTCCTAACATTTCCATTAAGCAGTTCATAGAGTTTGCAGTAAACATCCCGGAACATGAACCACATGTTGGGCATGCATTGTTTTCAATATCTAACAGCTCTTCAGCTGACATATTGCCTGATTTATGAGCTCCTACACCTTCAAAAACTGAAGTTAATGAAAGTTGCTTGCCTGTAGCAGAAGTACCAGCCTCCATTGGACCACCAGATACGAAAATTGACGGTACATTAGTACGAACTGCTGCCATTAACATTCCCGGTGTGATTTTGTCACAATTAGGAATATAAAATACTCCATCGAACCAGTGTGCATTAATAACTGTTTCAGCAGAATCTGCGATAATTTCACGACTCGGTAAAGAATAACGCATACCAATGTGCCCCATTGCAATGCCATCATCTACACCGATTGTATTAAATTCGAATGGAATACCACCCGCTTCAATAATGGCCTCTTTGACAACATCAGCAAATGTACGTAAATGAACGTGACCTGGTATAATGTCGATATAAGAATTACAAACCCCAATAAATGGCTTGCCTAAATCTTTCGCTTTTACTTTGCCTGTTGCATATAAAAGACTTCGATGCGGCGCACGATCTACGCCTACTTTAATCATGTCACTTCTCATTTTAAACGCCCCTCTTTATTGCTATGTTCGTTGCTATATACGAAATGTTCTGTCTATTCCGTTTGCGTATATGTTAATCTCTTAGAAGATTACTAACTGCTGTAACGAACGTGTTAAATTGTTGTAATCATAGTACGAAAAAAAGGTCTAGTCAACAGTATTTTTAGAATTGTTTGAACAATTTAAATAATTTACAAAATTTGAAATCGTTTTCATGCTCATTAAGTATCACTTTTATCTCGCTTTGGAGAATATTTTGACATTTTGTTCAAATTTTAATTTTTTTAATAATCCATTAATAATATTTCCAAATCCTTCAAAAGTAAGTGAATAGCTATTTCCTTACAATGTAAATAATTTTCTAAAGTACCCTGTCAAAAACACATGATCAGGATCGAATTGACTTCGAATGGCTAAAAATTTCTCGATATCTGGGTATAGCTCGTAGACATATTTAGCAGTTAAATGACTTAGCTTGCCCCAATGCGGTCGTCCTTTATATTTCTTCATCATCGTATGGACCCATTCAAAATAAGGCTCTTCCTGCATTCCTTTATACATATGAAAGGCAATAAACGCTGATTCTTGTCCTTGGGTAGGACTTAAAAAACCTGCTTCTCCCGCTGTCGTCCTACATTCTATCGGAAAATGTACATTAAAAATTCCACTTTTAAAGGTTGCGTGGATCTCCTCCATACATGCCTTAAATTGCGTTAATGGAATAGCATATTCACTTTCTTGGAATTTGACGCTACGTGGAGACGGATAAATTTCATAGCTTATTCCCGTTTTCTCCCCCTCCACAACATTGGCTGCTGCAAATTTACTCATAGCGCCACTTAACGAAGGTCTCCATTTACATAGCTCGGACATAGCAAAAAAAGCACCGTTCTCTACTATTTGAAGTTTCAATGTTTCGATTCTCTTATTCCAATTACTCTGATAAACAGGCGCTATAGCGTTCATACGCTTCACTTGAATGGTTTCACTACCCGGAAAATAAAACCACTCAACATGTCGATTCTGTCGAATATTTTCAGCAAATATCGCCAGCCCATTTTCTAACGTATCTCTTGTGCTCACATAATGTAAGCTATATAGAGGTATCACCTTAATTGTTACTTTTACAAGCACACCCAGCATCCCTAGCGAAACATGCAAAGCTTCAGATAAATCATCCATTCCTCTCACATGCTCACGATAAGTACCTGTACCATCTACAAAACCCCACCTTGTTACGGCAGAGGATAACGAACCGAGTGTTACACCTGTTCCATGGGTACCCGTTGACACTGCTCCTGCAATCGTCTGTTCCTGAATATCCCCCATATTTATAAGGGCAAATCCATGCTTCGCAAGCAATGGTCCTATTTCATATAAATACGTTCCGGCCCAAAGTGTCGCCTCTTGCTTCTCCTCATTCACAGCTATGAGCCCACGCATATTATGTAAAGAAAGTGCTATATGCTCAGGCATTGCCACAGCGCTAAAAGAGTGAGCTGCACCTGTGACACGAATCGTTTTTCCTGACTCACGTGCATGCTTCACGATATCCGTAACCTCTTCAATTGATCGGGGCAAGTACATCTCAGACGGAAATGAGATGACATTACCGGCCCAGTTTGTCCACTTCTCACCATTTTTCCACTTATCTATAGAAAACATTGACCATCCCCCCTATAGGTTGAATAAGCTCCTACATACTTGTCTCCTCTAATCCCATGTAGTTGTTGAAATCTTTCACAAAGTTCACCAGCCTTCGCATGTCGAAAATATAGCGTGTCCCCTACATTAACTTTTTTACGCTTTACTTTAACAGGTGTTTGAACTTCTCCTACTCCTTCTAGGCTAAGATATGAAAAAAAGGTAGGTTCATAGAATACTGGTAATCGATCAATATTAATTGCCCCAGACGCCGTATAACCGCCACCATGACAAACAACAATATTTTTTTCTGGCTTTCTTGTTACACGTAAAGCAAATCCAGCTGCCTTTTCTAGCTGTAGATGTGTAAATTGGTCAAACAAAGCTGGTGCATAAAATGCAGAGCCAACTGTAATTTCTGTTACTTCCTTCTGTTGTGCCGTGTATGCCATACTTCCTGAACCACCACCATTTACAAAGTGCAAGCTCGGAAAATATGCTTTAATATGCGCGATTGCTAATCTACGAAACTGGGTAACTTGCTTTTTAGCTTGCAATTGCATTACTTCAATCAGTTTTCCTTTAACAGCATTGGCTGGACGATTACCGACTCCTGCAATTTGAGCCTCATAGCCCATTGCTCCAACTACCTCAATAAATGCTTGATTTTTAATATATTCGAGGAAAGGTGTAAGTGACTCAAGTGAATGGAGCGAAGAGCGTTTCGTACCAAAATAAAGCAGCTTAAAATCATTGGATACATTAATATCAATACATACTTGCACACGAACGCCTAGCTCTTGCCCTAGCTCCGCCAAAAAATTGACATGTTCCCGTTTATCCACCATAAAAGTGACAGTTTTTCCCGCCTTTACGGAATGTAATAACTGACGAACAGCAGCTTCTTCCATCACCGGATATCCTAGTAATAAATCATCAAAATGCTGTTGCAGTAAAAATATTGTTTCCGCCGCTGTAAACGTCATAAATCCCGTCACATTGGGTAGACTTTTTTGTAAATAACGTAATATCTCCACAGAACGAACTGATTTCGTAGCGATACGTATATTTTTCTCTCCACAAGCATTGTGTACGGTTGAAATATTGTGATCCAATGCATCAAAGTCCAACCAAGCAAATGGACGTTCAAGCTTATGAAACGCGTGATCAAATCTAGAGGTCATGCTATCATTCCTTTATTTGTACTTTGTCTTTGATATTCTTGTTAAAAATTATATTTAGACAATAAAAAACAACCGTGGACATGTAATCAAATTTGCCTTCACGGTTGTTTTTAATAATGGACAAGCATTTAACTCACCTTTCTATTATTTTAAGAGATTACGAGGAGAATATGAAATCCGCTGCTAAATTTAACAATACTAGCAGATGTAAGCCTGCAATCAGTAATCCTTGGCGATTTAAACGCTTCATAGCTGTCATATTCATATAGACCACTCTCCTTTTTTTCACATTATACTCTCAGAAAAATCAATTTTCAAACTATTCGTAATATTAAAATCGAATCATTTTTCTGACAAACAGGCCCAAATATGGCATGATAAAAGTGAAATTATACCTATAGGGAGAGTGAAAAGGTTGAAAAAGGCTTTATTAGTCATTGATTACACGTATGATTTTGTCGCTTCTGATGGAAAACTAACTTGTGGAGAGCCCGGTCAAGCGTTAGATAGAAAAATTTCATCCTTAATTCAAAAATTTATTACTGAAAACGAATTTGTCGTTTTTGCGAATGATCTACATGAGGAAGATGATCCGTTCCATCCTGAAACAAAGCTATTTCCTCCACATAATATTCGCGGCACTAAAGGACGTCCTTTATTTGGGCAAGTTGGCGAAATTTATAACCTTCACAAGGATAAAGTTTTGTGGCTCGATAAAACTCGCTATAGCGCATTTGCCGGAACCAATTTATCGATTTTATTGAATGAGCGAGGAATTAAAGAAATTCATTTAGTTGGAGTTTGTACTGATATTTGTATTTTACATACAGCAGTTGATGCTTATAATTTGGGCATTTCAACTGTTGTTTATGCAGATGGTGTTGCAAGTTTTGATGCTGCAGGTCATGAATGGGCATTACGTCATTTTGAACATACATTAGGCGCAACAGTTTGTTAATTAATCAATTTGCCTTGGCGTCATTGTAGTTTCTTTGCTACAGAAAAAAATACTTACAGATATTTTTTGCGCAAAAATGAAGCGTCAGAAAATGACTTTTGTCTATGCAAAATCGAAGCGTTAGCATAAGCTGAATGAAGATAAAAACCTTATTGAGAATTTGTAATAATTACTAAGAAGCAAGACGCGTAATATACTCCATTCAGGGCATAACTAAATAATCGCCATTATATCTTAGTTTAAGGAGATGAAAAAAATGATTAGCTTCATTTGGTATTTAATCATCGGCGGAGTATTAGGTTGGTTAGCTGGCGTCATTTTAGGTAAAAATGTACCCGGCGGCATCATTGGGAATATTGTTGCAGGGGTTGTCGGTTCGTGGATCGGTAGTATGGTTCTTGGCAACTGGGGTTGGCGAGTTAGTAATTTTTACGTATTCCCCGCATTAATCGGTGCTGTCGTGCTGATCTTCATCGTAAGCATTATTTTAAAGGGTATGCGTAAAGCAACCTAAATATGTAATAAAGAGCCATCATTTTTGATGGCTCTTTACATATATTTTTGAAAATAAAATGATTAAGGAAATATTTTGATGTGGCATCGCTTTACATGAGTTTGTCGAGTCCCTTTTCGCATGTAAAATATCCATTATCGAATTTCCTTTTTATAACTACAAATAATTTAAATTACATACCAGGAGATGTGGTTGATTGGAGTGAAGGCAGGGCGACTCCTTAGGGATCAGCGTCACAGATGAGACCTGAAGCGAGTAAAGCGGCTCATCGGACGCCCCCAGGAAGCTTGCTCTGTGCGAAAGCGTAGCGACAGCAACAACAAAGCGCCCTGTCGAAACGGAAATCAACCCCACGCTTTGCCAAATTGCAATATTTTTTATGGTATTTTACTTTTCTTTATAAACGATTGCTTCCTTTAACTCATCATGATAGTCATTATACAAATTGAAATAATGTAACACCTTTTTCACATATTCATCACTGTGATTGTACTTAAAAACAGCTTGCTTTATATGACCATCTGCTGCACCATTTTTCGATAAATAGTTCGCGGCACTAAATATAGCGTCCTCAATATCATAAGGATCTGCTATACCATCTCCATTTGCATCTACACCATATCCTCCATATTTTTTGATGGTTTCTGGATTCATTAATTCAGCCTTCGATATATCCCCTTTTCCTAACCCTGAGCAGGAAGGATGTTGCCAGCCGACAAAAGTACAAGGCATAAATTGCATAGGGCCTTCTGCCCCAGCTGGTGAAACGAGCGATTTCATTGAGGAAAATCGTGTTTCAATTCGATGATGTGCGGCAAGTAAAGTCCAAGGTACGCCGTATTTCTCTTCCGCTGCTACATAGATGGGAATATATTGCTCAGGAATGTTCATATCGAAATTTTGTTGGATTTCTTCTAGTTCTTTTTGCTTTGCTAATTTTTCAAATATAGGTAACGTTTGTAGCTCCTTCCATGCAAAAAAAGCGAAAACACAAACAGTTATCGCTATTGGTATTAATAAAGCTATCATGCCTAATTGAGCGGAAGGCGATAGCATCGGTTTTTTCTTCTTTTTTTTCGCCATATGTCACACCTAATCTTTTATTCTATTTCTATATTACCAAAATTTTCGAATCTATAGCAGATTTTTCAGTATATAATTACCACTACTTTAATAGTTGAAAAGGAAGGTAAAAATATAGTAAAATATAATTCGACTATTTTATATGGATAATAATAGGAGGAATTTATTTTGTGGAAAGACTTTAAAGAGTTTGCTATGAAAGGCAATATTGTCGATCTAGCAGTAGCAGTAGTAATTGGTGGTGCTTTCGGTAAAATTGTTACTTCCTTAGTTGCAAATATCATAATGCCATTAGTCGGTGTCTTAACTGGTGGTATTGATTTAACAGAGAGCTTTGTGTTTGGCTCAGGAGATGCGAAAGTTAAATTAGGCGAATTTTTACAGTCAATCCTTGACTTTTTAATAATTGCATTTGCAATATTTATGGCATTAAGACTTATGACAAAGCTAACTCGTAAAAAAGAAGATGCTGTTGTGGAAGAACCAGCACCAGAATTGGATGCTAAAGAAGAGCTTCTAAAAGAAATTCGAGATTTATTAAAAAAAGAACAAGCTTAAAAAGAATCTGTCTAATTACCACTACTTATCCGAGGTAATAGACAGATTCTTTTTAGGTTCTGTTAAATTTTAAGTAAAAAATCTTAGGAACTTCCAAAATAAAGATGATCTTAATCGAGAAGAAATTCAATATATATCAGATGTTTTAAGTTGATTCAGTACCCTTACAGCAACTTTAGAATAGTCTTCTTCAGATTCAGCTTTTTCATAATTAAACCTTTCAGTTTTTTAGTAGCACTCCGTATCCGACCTCACTCTCATCCCACACCTGAAGGATTGGGCTTTTCCGTTCGAAAAATCTGAAATTAGTATAGTCAACTAATAAAGGTAGACAATTTCGAATCATTTTCAGCTTCATTTATCAAATTCCTGTATAAGCCATACAGAAACATCTTTTAGCATTCCTGTTCCACCTTTTCTTCCCTCCTTTATCTCCTACTATTCCTAGATGATTTAATATAAATAATCTCGCTAATTTTCTGAAATTATCTTGTCCTTCTTTAGTATACATGTTAAATTGGTAACAATTATTGAGAATATGGGGAAAAGAAGGTTTAATAGACTCCCCTTTTATTATGATGAAGAAAAGAGTGACGACATGACAAACAGCAGAAGTATTGAAACAAAACTTGTACAACTTGGGAATTTAAGTGATCCTAGAACAGGCGCTGTCAGCCCACCTATCCATTTATCGACAGCTTACAAACATACAGGTATCGGTGAATCCACTGGGTTTGATTATGCACGTACAAAAAATCCAACTCGCGCTCTATTAGAAGAAGGAATTGCAGATTTAGAGGGCGGAGATGCGGGCTTTGCCTGTAGCTCTGGGATGGCTGCTATTCAACTAGTTCTATCATTGTTTAAGCCTGGTGATGAATTAGTGGTGCCTGATGATTTATATGGTGGTACATATCGACTTTTTAATTTCTTTGAAGACACATATAATATTAAGCCTGTCTACTCAAAATTTGAATCAGTTGAACAGGTAGAAGCATTAATCAATGATCATACACGTGCTCTATTTATTGAAACGCCAACAAATCCGCTTATGCAGGAATTTGATTTGCAAGTATATGCTGAATTAGCTCATAAGCATGGAGCATGGTTAATTGTCGACAATACGTTTTATACACCCTATTTCCAACGTCCAATCGAATTAGGTGCAGACATTGTCATTCATTCGGCTACTAAATATATTGGCGGACATAATGATGTGTTAGCTGGTTTAGTTGTCGCAAAGGGTGCTGAATTAGCCGAACGCATTGGCTTTATTCATAATGGTAGCGGTATGGTTTTAGGTGCAATGGATTCCTGGTTACTTATTCGTGGATTAAAAACAATGCATCTTCGATTAAAGCAGCACGATGCGAACGCCAAAGCAATTGCCGCATATTTAGAGGAAGAAGAGCTTGTAACAGACGTGCTATACACAGGAAAAGGTGGCATGCTTTCATTCCGCTTGGAAAGGGCGGAGTGGATTGACCCATTCCTTCGAAACTTGAAGCTAATAACTTTTGCTGAAAGCCTTGGTGGTGTTGAAAGCTTTATTACGTATCCTGCTACTCAAACACATGCAGATATGCCTTATGAGGAGCGTATTGAACGTGGAGTATGTGACCGATTACTGCGCTTCTCTGTTGGCGTTGAAGAGGCTGAAGATTTAATTGCGGATTTAAAACAAGTATTTGATATCCTTAGAAAAGAGGTTAAAAATGAAGCAGCATATTGAAACAAGCCTCATTCACTCAGGTGTCCGTGACGGCTATGAAAATAAAAAAGGTGCAGTCAATGTGCCTATGTATTTATCATCTACTTTCCATCAGGAGAGTATCGATGAATTCGGTGAATATGATTACGCACGTTCTGGCAACCCTACGCGGGATGCATTAGAAAAAGCAGTATCTGAACTAGAAGGCGGAGTACGTGCCCATGCATTTTCTTCTGGGATTGCTGCTGTATCTGCAGCATTAATGCTATTATCTCAGGGAGATCATATTGTCATTACGGAGGATGTTTATGGTGGAACATACCGCTTCGTCTCCAAAGTATTACCACGCTTCGGTATTTCCCACACTTTCGTTGATTTCACAGATTTAGCGGCAGTAGAAGCAGCCATTACACCAGCTACAAAGCTACTCTATATGGAAACACCGTCAAACCCAACACTTGGCATCACTGATATTCGCGGAGTAGTAGCACTTGCCAAGCAGTATAATTGCTTAACATTTTTAGACAATACGTTTATGACACCTTTACACCAACGTTCACTTGAGCTAGGTGTCGATGTTGTAATTCATAGTGCTACAAAGTTTTTATCTGGGCACTCTGATATTATCGCGGGATTGACAGTAACAGCTGACGCGAAGCTTGGTCAGGATTTGTACTTTATCCAAAATTCATTTGGCAATATTTTAGGTGTACAGGACTGCTTTACTCTATTGCAAAATATTAAAACGACAGATGTGCGATTTAGTCGTTCTACTGAATCGGCACAAAAGATTGCGGAGTTTTTAGCCGCAAGTTCTCTTGTTGAGCAAGTATACTACCCAGGACTTGCAACACATCCTGGCTATGAGATTCATCATAGTCAATCAACTAGTGCAGGTGCAGTACTATCCTTCCGCCTACCAAGCTATGAAGCTGCAAAAGCGCTAGTAGAAGCGATGAAAATTCCAGTTTTCGCTGTCTCTCTTGGTGGCGTTGAATCGATTTTATCCTACCCTGCTAAAATGAGTCATGCAGCAATGGAGCCTGAGGAGCGTGCAAAACGTGGTATTACTGATGGATTATTACGATTCTCAGTGGGACTTGAGCATGTTGACGATCTGATCGCCGATTTCGCTCAGGCATTGGAAGTGATTGCCGCAAAGGCTATATAAACAACAAAACAACCGCGTTTCCTATTTACGGAAACGCGGTTTTGTTCATTAAATGTACCTTCTATATGTTTATGCTTAACAATCAGTTGTTCACACGAGCTAACACTCTATATAAATAATCTCCATGTCCCTTCGCCAACGTTACTTCTTGTTCATCTGTTATCCAGTAAAGTGAAAATTCAAAGCCTGCTTCGTTTACGCCTGTCGGGCAATGCTTCCAAGAATCTCGTTTTTCATCTGTCGTTAAATGATAAAAATAGCGTTTTTGTAATAGCCCTGAATGATGATTAAAATAATCCTGGGCAATTAACCCCTTCACTTCTAAATAGGATAAACCTGTCTCTTCAAACATCTCTCGTGTTACTGCCTCTAGCGGCGTTTCACCTTCCTCTACCGTGCCTTTAGGAATTTGAATTCCTGCTCCTTCTGTATTTTGCTCAAATACTAGCACTTGTAACTGACCCTCATGCTCTCTCGTAATATAGCCAAATGCCTTTTCAACAACTTGCATGAAGTCATCCCCTTTCGCGTGATTTGATGTTACAATAAATAGAAAAATTGGAATAGCAGGTGAAAAGTATTGATATCAATTATACGGCATATGCAAAAGAATGGCATCATTTTTGTGCAAGAAATTGCCAAAAAGAGTTGGCATCAAACATACAAAGGCATTATCCCAAATGAGATTCAAGATCGTTTTTTAGAAGCTGCTTATTGTAGTGATCGGTTACTAAGTCGCTTAGAAAAAAGTCTATTTTTAGTTGCTTTACTTGAAGAATCAATAGTAGGCTTTGCGAATTTTTCAAATGTTGTAGATGGTGAAGCAGAACTTTACTCAATATATTTACTTCCTGAAACTCAGGGCAAAGGAATTGGTACAGCCCTATTACAGGAAGTGATCAAAATGCTTCCAGATTTAACATCACTTTTAGTTTGTGTAGAAAAGGAAAATACGATTGGCATGAACTTTTATCAAGCGAAGGGCTTCAAGATATTGAAGGAGTTTGATGAGTTATTTGATGGTCATTTATTAAAAACAGTTAAACTAGGCTTAAATATAAATTAGTGTAACGGAGCTATAACTTACTCCGTTACACATTTTTTATGTAATCTATGCAAGATTGATTTGCTCGGATTGAATGACAAGTGCTGTTAAGCCTGAATCACTCCTGGATTCATGTGCTTCTCCTGTTTGCCAAAGAACACCTTCCCCAGACTTTATCATTACTTTCTCTTGATCCTCACCGCAAACCCATCCTTCACCCTGAATCACAATAAATAACTGTGGTACAGGCGCTTCATGCATCCCAACAACACCACCAGGCTCTATATAGATGAAGCCAATATTTGCAGGTTCCACCGTTTTCATGATTTTCGTATAAAAAGCATCTATCGATTGATAATTATTAATTTGATTGGCCAATTCTTGTGTGAAATTATATTTTTTCATGTCAGCATAGTTCCCTTTCAATTTTTTAATACCATCCTGTACATTAAAACATCATCTATATATTCATTGTCATGTAATTTAATGTCATTTATTTTTCTTCCTTCTTCAATAAATCCCATCTTTTTATAGAGCGCAATAGCCCTTTCGTTTGTTGAAAATACGCCAAGACTAATTTTTTCAATATAAGGGTTGTGCTCTGCCCATTCTAGTAACTTTTCAATTAAGAGCTTGCCAATCCCTAGACCACGATATTTATTAAGCACCATCATGCCAAAGGTACCTGTATGTGCTAATCGTTTTCTTTGTGGCGATTGAAATACAAGCCAACCAACTACTTCTTCTTGATATTGTGCAATAAAAATTGTTTCTCGTTCATTTGCTAATTTCACTTGTATCCACTCTCTTTGGTCATCAATCGTTCGCTGAAATTCATCAATTGT
This sequence comes from Lysinibacillus sp. RC46, assembly GCF_041262385.1. Classification (NCBI taxonomy): domain Bacteria; kingdom Bacillati; phylum Bacillota; class Bacilli; order Caryophanales; family Bacillaceae; genus Lysinibacillus; species Lysinibacillus sp. RC46. Next base: position 88,795 of record NZ_JBGCCF010000019.1, read on the forward strand.
AGTGATTAAGTAAGTTTCTTCTGCTAAAACTTCTTTTTGGATTTCCAACAAGGCTTCAGCATCTTCTTGATAAGCAACTCTAATTTTGATTTTTTCTATCATTAACCCACTCTCCTTTTATACTTAAGAATCCTTTTTAGATAATTCATTTAATAAACGGAAATTACGATTGTCTATCGTAAAGTCTTATTTGGAGAAGTAGAGAACCCCAAGGAGACTATTTTAATGATTTCTAGTCAGATATCTTTGGAAGTTTTTTAAGTCCTTCGCTAAAAATTCATTTGATAACCAAGAATTTTTTGTCATAATATCTTCAACAAAATTAGAGAGAGACGTTTTATCTAACTGACTAAAATGATTTGAAATCACTGTATTTTTGACTGTTTCTTGCCAGTCATTATAATTCTCAATTTTCTTTTGTACTAGATGTGATTGATTTGTATAAATGGATTTAACTAGTTGGTTATAGTCTTTGAATGCTTCAAGAAGTGCGTCTTGATCCTGTTTTTCAGTAGCTGCTACTATTTTATCTTTAAAGCTCTGCCATTTTTCAGGGAAGGCTTCTTTCACAAGATCATCGATATGAATATAATCATCAGGTGCATGTACTAAAGGGCCCTTTTCGATCGCATAAACTACTTTGCCATCGTCGTTTTTAACGCCATTGACAGCAAATTTTGCAATCGTTGTCATGGCATCCATATAATCTTTTGCCTGTTGCCCTGTTAAATAGTTATCTGCAATATATTGTGCTTTTTCTAAACCAAGTGAAATCATAGCTTGACGTTGTTCTTCAGTCATATTGCCAACATCGTGCACTAAAAAGTTTTGAGAAATTGTTGAGTATGTAGCATCAAGTACTTGCTGACTCGCTCCATTTAAACTATTGACAAGCTTTTCATTTGTTTGAATATGCGGAATAATTATAGCAAGAACATTATGTTCAATCGCTTCGTCAAATCGCGCCTGCTGTTCCGCACGAATAGCTTGATGCTCCTCACTTTCAACAAAATTTAATTTCCCACCATCCTTAAAAATTGAAGCTATTTTTTGAGCTATTTCGTCTGGTACATCTTGCAATTGAATTTGATTATCGAATAATTTACGTGCTTCCGCTCCGATTGTTACAGCATCCTGTTCTTTTTTTACTGTTCGAGAATTCCCCCCCTTAGTTTTAACATTCGTTGATTGAAGAAAATTTACCGTATTAGTATAGGACGTTATCTTCATAATAAAAATGTCTCCCCCCTTTATTTGTGTTAAAGACTATATCGGATAAATTACAAATAATTGAAGATAGAATAATAATTGGTCATTTTTATAATTCCAAAAAAAATAAAAAAACCCAGAATAATTTCTGGGCTTGATGACACTTACTTTTCTAGCTGATTAAAACTGACGGGCTTTTGCTTCACTTCTCAAGATACGGTTATGGAGGGTAATCTCCGTTTCACCATTTACTTGAGATTTTAAGCGTTTAATCCTTGACCAGTTGCGGTGGATTTTTTGAGATTTTGGGTCTAATTGTTCGAACCTACTCATTTGCCATCCTCCTCATCAATATAGATTTCATAAGTGAAACCTTTTTTAGTATGACCTTGCAATAAAATATTATTCAGTTTTCTATCACCATTAACCCCACACTTCTTGCAATGTACTTCTAAATAGCGCATCTAATTTTTGTGTAGGATCATCGACTTTAACATGAAGATTTTTACAGTATGTCTCAATATGCATTATTTCTTTATCTAAATACTCATTAATACTTTCAATTCGAGGCTCCATATTCAGTTCATCACCTGCCATCTTTCTCTGCAAAAGTTGCTGAATTTCCGTTTTTAAAGGGCCGTCAGAAATGATTTCATTTAACAATTCCTGAAAATCAATTGGTGGAACCGTATTGTTTTTCTCGATCCATTTACATGCTAAAATTGGTCTGAGGACATAGAAATATTTTTTTATTTTTACATCAGAGCCCTGTAAATACTCACAATAATTGTTTTTTGCCATATTTAAATAGTGATATAAGCTTGCATTTGGATAAAATACTTCTTTTTCTAATGATCGTACATTGTCAATAAATGAAAATTGTTGGTCATAAATAATATTGCTTCGTAGCCATTCTAAAAGAGGTGGATTACTTTTGCGAAATAGCCTTAATGCTTTTGTTATTTCCCAACCACTAATATCCAACAAATCATTGATTGGTACTTCAATAACATCCCTCTTTGCCCCAATCCCTTGAGGGTCTATTGAAAGATACCACTGAGGTTGATGAATATATATGAAACGAACATCATAATCACTATCTTTAGAAGGAAATCCCCAAGCACGACTACCCGATTCTACTGCATATAAAATTTTCACTTGATACTCATTTTCAATTTCTTTTAATTTACTAAGTATTATTTCCTTCATATAAAAACCACTTCCAAATGTAATTTTTAAAGCATTTGTCCTATATCAACTATACCTGTATTATCATATACTCTTAGTTGATTTCGACCGCTTTCCTTTGCAATATAAAGTGCTTGATCCGCCTTGTCAAGCAGCTCGTAAAATGTTGAAATATTTTCAGAATGACCGTATCCTGCGATGCCAATACTCACTGTCACATTGATTTCAAAATCATCCGCAATATAAGGATGATCTTCAACATGTTGCCGGACTCTTTCCGCAATTTCCACTGCACTCTCTAGCGTAGTATTTGGAGATAAAATGACAAACTCCTCTCCCCCATACCTTGTAACAATGTCGATTCTTCGCACAGAATTTGTAATGGTGTTTGCGACGTGCTTTAGTACTTCATCACCGATTAAATGTCCATATGTATCATTGACCTTTTTGAAAAAATCAATGTCAATCGCTATACACGAACAATGGTTTTGTTCTTCTAAACATTTCTGAAAAGCAAGCTCCCCCTGTTCAATCAAATAACGACGATTATACAGCTTCGTCAACTGACAGGTAATCGATAATTCTTTTAGCAAAATAGTATCTTTTCTCACCTTGTCGCTCATTTCATTGAAGGACGCACAAAGCTCCTGAAATTCTTGCGCATATGGCGTCAGCTGTTGATCATCTATTTGATATTCATAAAAACCTTGTTCTACCTTTCTAACACCTGTAAGAAGCTGCTGGATAGGTTCTTCAATTCTTTTCGAGAGATGTAACATCATTTTAATCATAAAAAATGACCCTACTACTAAACAAATGGTTATCCATAAAAATCTATTGATTAATGGTTTATAGGCCTCTAACAGACCAATTTCTGATATGATAAACCATTTCCCTCCATTTATAGGCTTACTCTTAGCAAGAATCCACTTATTATTCGCGTCTTTATAAAGCTCGAGACCGCTTGTTTTATTTTTTAAGGCTGCGTTTAGGATATGCTTATCAACTAAATAATTTCCTGAAGATCGTTGTTTTTTATTGTTAAATTCAGAGAGCATAGTACCTTCTTGATCTATAATATAAGCATGACCTAAAAAGCCCACTCTGGATTCTTGCAGCAGTTGATCGATGGTGTCTAAATTTACTGCGCCAAAAACTACACCATTGAATTGTTGCTGTGCATTAAGAATCGGTGAAGCAAATGCAATAATAGGCTGCTTTGTAACTTTACTTATTAAAATATCTGTTATGTATGGTTGTTTCGTTTTTTTAGCAATTTGAAAATACTTACGATCATTTACATCCACACTAACACCAGATGTATTATTTTCTGTAACTGTATCAAATTGCACGATGCCCTCTTTATTGACGAATATTAAGTCTGTAAAATCTGTTTTTTCTTTAAAATCTTGAAAAAAAGCTTGTGATTTTTTATAATTAAAGGCCTTTATAAAATCTAAGTTAGCTAATGTATGTATATCACTGGATCGCTCTGATAACCAGCTTTCAAAAAAATATGTTTGGGTATCCAAATAATATGTCATCTCTTCATTTTGATGTTGAATAGTTTGCCGATATTCAATATAAAGCGTTGGAATAAAAATACATAGACCAATAATAAAAGTAATCCAAACAAGTGCTCGATGAAGCTGACCTTTTATCGTGTTTGGATGTGGAATCATTTTTAAAACCCTCAAAGCATTTACCTCCAAATAATCCAAATATTTCCTTAAAATGGGCAATGAATAGTATTTTATTCATTAAAAATACCACAACCGGGTGATTGTGGCAGTGAGAAATTTAACTTCTTTCAGCAAATTGTACTGAAAGTGAAACGGCAGTTACAATTATTTTCTGTAGCGAAAGCAAAACGTCAGCTACAAATGTTTTATTTAACGTAAGTCATAAAATTTATTGCAATAAAATTTGGAGAATTGTAATAAATACTGCCGCGACAATGGGCACTATTTTCAAAGAGGTGTAGCCAACTGAAGATGTACATATTGACTCTAACGGATCCTTCGTTGGTGAGGCTAAATACTGAAGAAAACGTTGCCAGCGACTTTTCTTATATTTCATCAACTGCTGGGGAATCTCCACTTTATCATCATCTAAGCTGTCTTTTAACCATTGTTCCTTTTGAAATTCATCCTTAAGCATCGAAATCCTCCTTTAGCTCTTCCTTTAAAGTCCTTATCGCGTTATGTAGCCTCGATTTAACGGTACCAAGTGGAATGGACAAAATTTGTGCAATTTCCTCCTGTGGCAAATCATGATAGTAAACGAGCAAAATAACAGCTCGTTGCTTATCCGGTAAGCGAAGAATCGCTTCTTGAATCGTTAATTTCTCGTCAGCAGACATTCGATGGCTTGACGTCGGTACTAAAAACGGGAAGAGCGTGCGCCATTTTTTACGCCGATTTAATTTATTAATCATTAAGCGATAAGCAATTTGAAATAAAAACGCCTTAATCGTTCCCTTTTGCTGGTCAAAATCTGTTTTTATATATTGTAAACGCTCAAAGGTATCTTGCACAATATCAATGCTTAGCTGATCTTCCCGAGTATAGCGAAATAAAAAGCAGTACAATGGCTCATACAAACGATTATAGAGCTGTTCAAAGCCCTCTACTTCACCGTTTTTATAGGCCTCCATCCACTCCTCATTACTCATCATCTAGCTCATCCCCCCAATGAGCCTTAATGGATTTTAATGTCACGGAAATACGTAGTACCAAATAAATTACTATAATAATGATCCAAACTTGTGATTGATTTGTAAAGAATTGCACATAAGAATTTTCAATTGTTCTTCCACAAAAAAGTAATATGTTTAACGCCTGCACACAGAAAATTGTATAAACCGATAAAAAAAGTGTTAGCGAATCAAATACATTCCAACGCAAATAAATCGTTGTTTTTTTATAATTTATTTTTCCATGTTCACGAACAATATATTTTCTATCCATAGGAATCATAAGCGTTAATATTATTATCATCATTATTCCACTAACAACCAATGACCAAATAAATCCAATTGGCAAAGGAATCACCTACCTCATTCTAAATACTTTTTTGGCAATAACCGCTAACGCCAAGCTAATAACTGCTAAAATTATACAATATTGATATTGCGGAAGCCATGTTTCGTTAATTAAATTCAAGTACACTTGCAAGCTATCATTTAAATAAAGCATTGGATTCCAGCTTAGAAAAATATAATAATCATGTGGATTTTTCCCTGCAAGTGTTAAAAACACCGTTGTCATCGTTACTGAAAACATGAATAAAATCATAATTGGCGTTAACATGCTTTGAGCTACTTTCTCATTTTTAAATAGACCTGCCAATATAAAGCTCAATGGATATAATGCCAGTAAAACAAAATTACTAATCAAAATAATCATAAAAAAAGATGAAAATGAAATATCAATGATGAAGGAATAGCCAATGAGTAGTAACACTAAAAATATATTTAATAATGTAAAAACACCGATTCCCATCCCAATATAGTAAGTGTGTGGCTTAACGCCTGTTCGCTGTACCCATTGAAACGTTCTATGGGCCTTCATATCTGCCAAATATATTGTTGCGCTAGAAAATGCAAATGAGAAAATTAACATTAAAATTGAAATTGGTAAAAACTGACCTTTAATCATAAAATCTATCGCATCTCCAGTCACTATATTTTTACAAATCACTGAAGTAAACATAAATATAAAGGATGGTAATAAATTCCCAATAGTCATTCCTGGATTGCGAATACTTTCTAACATATACATTTTTGCAATTTGTTTAGTCATCCCGCTTTTCCTCCTAAAATTTGTCCTGTCACTTCATAGTAGATACCTTCGATTCCAGGTAATTTCGCGTCAGTGTATTTTCTATAGAGTTCATCCTGTGTGCTATTTTCAATAAGCTTCCCTTCTTTTAAGATCACTACATAATCAAATAAAGGTTCTAACCCTGCCACCTCATGACTAATAATAATAATCATTTTGTTACGTTGACGAATTTCATCTTGTAAGTAAAACATCAATTGTTTTTTCTTTGTTAAATCTAAATCAGCAAACGGCTCATCTAATATGATGATTGGTTTATTTAATAAAAAAGAAAGGAAGATGGATACTGCTTTACGTTGACCGCCTGATGCATTTTTCAACAAGATGTGGTCATAAGTTGGCAATCCTAATATTTCATATAGCTCTCCCAAATCATTTTTATTGTTCGTCAATGTAGTAAAAAGAGCCAACACTTCACGAATTTTAAGATGCTGATAACTCGAAAAAAATTGGTATTGTAACGCAACTTGCTCTTGTACATTTTTAGACGAATCATTGAATAGAATGGTACCACCATCAGGTTTTACATCTCCAGCTATACATTTTGATAAAGTAGATTTACCCGCTCCATTCTGACCTAATAATAAATAACAATAGCCCAATTTAAATGTGGCTGACACACCATCCAAAACGTTCACACCATTATATTTTTTCACAATATCCTTCACAATAAGTTCCAAAATAAACCCTCCCTTTTTATATGTTCACTGACTATACAAATGGGGATTGTAAAAGGTTCATTTTATTTTTTAAAAAAATGAAATAAAATTATATGTTTCTATATAATGATTTTTTATGTAAAATAAATAATTATTGGAAATTAAGTAAAAACAAAGGTATTCCACCCTAACACGATGAGTGGTTAGACGAAATTTTCTATTGTTTTTACTTCACGATTAATAGAATACTAATTAAGGGAGTTACTGAAGTGAGCGATTTTGAAGAACTTAAGTATTTTTTAGGGCCACATTTTGGTCCAGAGATAGACTGGGAGCTAATCGAATACGCTGTTATTGATCATCGACAATTAAGTAAAAAAGGGCGATCCAAATTCAAAGAAGAGCTCCTTTATATGAAGCAACTTTTAGAACAAAATCAATATGATAAATTACAACAGATTATTGAGAAGCATGATTTAGAAGATACAAAGCTTTACGATATAGAAAAAATACAAAGATTTATTGATGAGGTTCTACCTATTATTGAGAAATATGAGTATAAGAAAGGAATTCCTTATGTCCCTTTTAAAGCTTTAAATTATTTGTTTGATAAAATTATCAATCCTACTAAAACATTTTTATCTTTTGACTTTATTGCTATAGATATCAAAAGAGAAGGAGATACATTTATACATCATATTTTGCAAGATTTACAAAATGTAGAAAAAGCCTTTATAGAGCAAGATGAAGCAAAGATTCAAAAGTTACAACAACTTTCCAGAGAAAAAGGTGTTACTATTTTTGAATCACAATATCGAGATGAATTTATCCAAGTAGTAACGAACGAATTAAGTTAATAAACAAGTATGTCCTATAAAGAGAATTGACTACGAATAATAGCCACTGTATAGCTCGCTCAGCCCCCAGAATATATTTGATCCATAAAGTAAAATTTCAACTCATAGTGATTTTTCTACTGATAATATGTAAAGTTTATCGAGCTAATACGCTTTAGTAATTGTCAACTCCTAGCGTTAAATTTGGCGAGTTTTATTTCTTTCTCTTTTTAACAATCGGACACGACAAAAAGGCCTCTCACAAAGGAAAGGTCTTTTTGTTGTTTAAGATTTTATTATTTTCCAAAATTCAGTTCCATAGCTTTTATTATTAAATTCAACAGATGTTTGTGTTTTCACTAAATTCTCACCAACGTCTATTTTGTTGACCTGATTTTGTAATGGTGAGCCAAATGAAAATTCCAGTTGTAAATCAGTAAGGTTAAACAAAATTGAATGCACTGTTCCAAAGCTTTCTTTATAATTATGAACTGATAATCCACTTGGAAACTCTGTTAAAAGAAGTTCTTGGATTTCATCAATAGATCTTTTTCCACTTTCCTTAAATTTCTCCTCTAAAATATCATACCTTAATTGAGAATGCTCAAGCTTCCATGGCTCCATTTCTTGTATTGCGGAAAATAGGCCATGGTTAGTTGCAATAAGATAATCAAGTTCTGCACGTTTTACTTCTTTAATGCCGTCATATGTTCCAATCAAAGCCGCGTCACCATTTGCATCAGCCAAAAGTAAATTCATATTCGTTCCTACTGGCATATTGTTAACCATATAAATTGCTTCTTCGACATTTTTACAGTTTTCTAATAGGGCTCTAACAATAACCATAAACTGTAACCCAGGTACTACTGGTGGTCTCATACCAGGATATTTACCAATAGGCATACCACATGATGCATATGCAACACATAGCCCCTTCTCATTTAAGCCTTCACTTCGACCGAATGTTGAAACAGAAAATCCTGTATGAGTATATTTCCCTTCAACACGAGTAGTACATAAGCGCATATCCGAAATATCAGGTGATAAATCATAATTTCTTAAAACATATGTTTTACCATCTACCATCTTTCCAGGTAAAATAGCCCCTAAACTACATCCCCCAGGAATTAACCACGCATTTTGATAAAAATTTAGTTGTTCAGGCGCATAACCAAAACCTTCTGCAAAGCCTTCTAATTCTTTATTTAAACCTGGGCAATACTGCTCTATTTGTGCTTTCATTTCAAAATAAGCGTTGTCAGAAGTTAAATTTTCCGTAAAGAATAGCGATTTTGCAAAAGGGTTATTTTGAAATTCTCTCGCTTGTGATTGTCCAATCTCATATGAACTACCTTTAAGAAATGCAAACTGTCCTGTATTTGTTTTCATCGATATACCCCGTTCTATATTTTAGTAGCAAGACATTTCTTACCTTGCTAAATACAGAATAAAGTCTCCATCTACTGGAGAGTTTAGCTAGTTTCTTAGTTTCACAAATACTTTTGTCAAAAAATCATTTGGATGTAGCTCAATATTTGGTTTAATATTAATTGGATTAACTACTTCAGTTGGTATTAACCCCTTTATGTACTGCTCCATAAAAGTCCCTTCTGCTTGGAGGGATTGCTCAGTCAGCCATTCCTGCAAGCGACTATAGCCAAAATGTAACTCTGAATACGGTCCCTTTACATTTATACAAGCATACTCGCCTTCTGGTATTACTTTAATATACTCCCCTTGTTGAGTTGCTTTTACTGGTAACAGAAGTTCAACATCTGCTATATTTTGGTTCCTGTCCTGTTGGTGGAGAATTGCAACAAGCTCCCCATCTATCTCAAATTGATACGCATATATTCGTTCAAATAATTTTTGAACTAGCTTATCCATTTCAATAATATGTATCTTTTCACGGATGGAAAGCACCTGTGTTTTTGGTCGTTCTTCTATGTAACAACTTGATAATATTGGCTTTGGATTAAACGTCTCAGTGTTCCTTATAGAATTTTTCACTTGGACAATATTTTGAATTTGTTCAGCGATTACTTCTTGTTGATGCTCTAATTCCTGAACTTTTTCATTTAATCTCATCTCTAAATCTTGCTTATCATTTTTCCCTTTAATAATCTGTTCAATTTCGTTTAATGAAAAATGGCAATGTTTAAGTACCTGTATAGTCTTCAGCTCGTTTATTTTATCGTAATCATAATAACGATAACCTGTCACTTGGTCTATAAAGGATGGCTCAAGTAACCCAATATCACTATAATAACGAATAGTTTTTATAGGAACATTGCACAGATTCGAAAATTTCCCAATGCTATACATAATAAAACCTTCTTTTCAAATGTTGTTGAATTCGATTAACCGCATAGTTATTACTATATCGTACGATTGTAATGTGGTAAATGTTTCAAATTCAATGTCATTATCACAACATGACAAACGTCCTCCCTAGCCCAAAAAGAGTATGCTCTGATTTGAGCATACTCTTTTGGTTAAATATTATTTATGAGCATTTCTAATACTTTATATTACTGCAATGAATGTTTGCACTGTTAGTTCGAATGAGCATTATCTTTCTTCCGCGAGTATTCGCCCTGCTTCCGCGGGTATTCGCCTTGCTTCCGCGGGTATTCGACTTGCTTCCGCGAGTATTCATCTTGCTTCCGCGAGTATTCACCTTGCTTCGCGGGTATTCACCTTGCTTCCGCAGGTATTCGCTCTGCTTCCGCGGGTATTCGCCTTGCTTCCGCGGGTATTCGACTTGCTTCCGCGAGTATTCATCTTGCTTCCGCGAGTATTCACCTTGCTTCGCGG
>NZ_JBGCCF010000020.1:0-98039 GCF_041262385.1 Lysinibacillus sp. RC46
AGAGAGGGCTGTTATAAAGAAGGCGCAAAAAGTAAAACGTATTCTGTCACAATTAAGTCGGATACACATGCCGAACAAGAGGCATTTCAAAATACAAAAGCTTTTAAGCAATTAGCCGCAAATCGCTACAAAGTAGAAGCGAAGAATAGTGAAATTAAAACGATAGAAAAAGAGCAGCCTCGAATGGAGGCTGCTCTTTTTTCTGTCTAAATTTTAGTGTAATTTTGGTGGATATCCGCTATTAATAACAGTCATAATTACGAACCAACCGAATACTGCAGCACTTAATAAGTTGAAAACAACGCTTAAAAGATTCTTTTCTTTAAGTGCTTGGAATGTACCAACTACAGCTAAAATAGCAACTAGACCAAAAATAACCATTAATAAGTTCATTAGAAATTGACACTCCTTTCGACATCAGAAAATGAATGTCGTAAACAATATTCCTCCTTAATTGTAAACGTTCTACCTGTTTTTGTCGAGAACTAATATAGACTAAACTATGAACATTTATCGTCAAATTGTGGCAAAGGCTGTATAATTGAAATAGAGGTGATAACAATGATAAACGTACGAAGTTATTCACTTGGACCCGTCCAAACGAATTGTTATATCGTATCGAATAAAAACAAGGAATGCTTAATATTTGATCCAGGAGAAGAAGCAGATCGCATCATCAAGGCTATTCGCAGTAACAATCTAAAACCACTAGCCATCTTTTTAACACATGCACATTTCGACCATATCGGTGCCGTGGATGCCGTCCGAGAGGCTTTTAATGTTCCAGTATGGATTCATGAAAAAGAAGTAAGCTGGTTAGGAGATCCAACAAAAAATGGCTCTAGTAAATACGCAGCATTACCAGATTATACTGTTGGTGCCCCAGCTGAAGATAATATTATTAAAAAAGAACAGCTATTTGAAATAAGTGATTTTTATTTTAAAGCTACTTTTACGCCAGGACATTCACCAGGTAGTATTTCATATATATTTGAAAATGATGGCTTCGCTATTGTTGGAGATACACTATTTGAACAAAGTGTAGGTCGTACAGATTTACTTGGAGGCTCGACAAAAACATTACTTACATCCATTCATGATAAGCTATTGACACTACCTGAGGATACTATTATCTACCCTGGGCATGGCAATTATACAACGGTCGGTGCAGAAATGGAGACAAATCCTTTCTTGAATGGTTTTTAAGGTTAGGCGATAGTTAAAAATGGCTCTTCGTCATAGCGTGGGTTGATTTCCGTTTTAAAGCCTCCGGACGCAATTATGCCGAGGCATAATTGATTAAATTAAAGCCTAAATTAACTTCATAAAATACAAAAATCCCCCTTGCAATTCGTTGGATAGATAAAATAACCAAAATCTAACCATGTAATTGCAAAGGGGGATTTTACTATGTCTTGATATATGATCATGCATTTGGTGAATAAGTTTACATAAAAAAAGCATGTCTCACTTTTGGTGAGACACGCGTTTTTCTTTGTATTAATGACCGCCACCAGGTACGTGAATAAATGTTGTATAGTACGTGAAGCCAGCAAAGAACACAGTTAAATATGCTCCGAAAATGTACATGTACATACGTTCTGAAAGGTTTAAGAAGCCTAATAATAAGAATAAACCTGTATTACCTACGAATAATAGCGATACTTCGTTCATACCACCAAGGTAGAACATGACTGCAAAAATACCTGTCCAGAATGCCATAACTTTATACATATTATCCATGAAGATTTCCCCTCCTTTTGCCCACGACACAATAATCTCTTACTCATTATAAATGATATGAAAGGTATCTGTAAACTGGAACTTCTTCTTCTTTGTGACAAACAATTGGATATTTAAAAATTAACTATCAATTTCTGTCACTTTTATTTCATACTTACATAAATCGCAATTATGTATCATGCTATCAAATTGTACAAATTCATTGCTTGCATATAAAGCATCAACCTGTCCCTTTAAATAGGATTCATGTAAAGAACAAACAATTTCTGAATGGGTAGAAAGCTGCTCCTGGAATGGACAATTATAAATGGAGAAAGTCACACTTTTACCATGCTCTGTTTGTTGTACATGCGGAATATAGCCAATTAATGCTGCATTGTCAGTTAATAGTTGAAGCTTTTGTTCGAAGGAAAGGGTATTATTTAATTGTAACTCAGCATTTACATAATTCTTCATTTGTTGGTAGCCGTCTTGGTAGCTTATATCCTTGCATTTTTCTAATGCAGATGGTCCGAATTCTTGAATTAATTGGATTGTCCATTTTAATAGTCGATCTTCATCACGTCTCGGGAACGTTAATGATACACCTTTATCTGAGGCCTTATAAACACGCCCGGGTCTACCACCTTTCCCAGTTTTGGCAAAATCAGCTGTAATTATATTAATTTCTGAGAGTTTTGTTAAATGTAGACGTGCAACATTTGGATGGATGCCGAATCTATCAGCGATATTTTGGACCGTTACAGTTTTCTTCTCTTGCAGAATGTACTCATAAATAGAGTATCTAGTTTCATCGGCCAATGTACTAGTAATTTTTAATGGATTGATCATTTGCTTCACCTCTATGTATTTTTTGAAATTTTAGCTGTTCTACCAAGTGTAGGAAAAAAATCATGTTAATTCTATTATATTGCATTATTGAAAAAGATACAGTTCCTTTAGACATAAATATTAACTTTTTCATAAGATTATGTTCATATTTAGTGGAAATTTGCATGTTATCCACATTTTTATAGCAAAAAACATGTTTGGCAGGAAATTTTATAGCAAATTTTTATTTTAAGAAAAGGGCTTTTCTCGTGATCGTTTCCTATCTATACTAGGAAATAACGAATAGAGCGGTCATATTCGAATGAACCAGAAGAGGGGTGCGAATATGCAAAATTTTGAAACGGTTGTTGAGCAAAAATGTGAGCAACTTTTACTAAAAGCCTACCATTTCGATGCATCAGATTTATTATTAGTTCCAGAACGTGAACAATATCGTATTTATTTTCGAAAATATGATAAGCTACTCCAAGCAGGTGAATTACCAAACGGGCTTGCGGAACGAATGATTTCCTTTTATAAATTTTTAGCGGCATTAGATATTAGCGAGCGACGCAAACCCCAAAGCGGCTCCTTCCAAAAAGCTATGGAACAAGATCAATATGCCTTTCGTGTTTCTACACTTCCCTCAGTATTTTTAAAAGAAAGCCTAATTATCCGGCTACTTTTACAAAATCATGCATTCCCACTTACTTCCTTATCCTATTCCAAATATGTAGCAGAGTTGTTAATGGAACTAGTGAAACATCAACAAGGACTTTTATGTTTCACAGGTGCAACAGGCTCTGGTAAGTCAACATCCTTATATTCTCTAATCCATTACTGTTCGACAGAGCTAAATCGACATGTCATTTCATTGGAGGACCCTGTAGAAAATAATCAAGCTAACCTTTTGCAGATTCAAGTAAACGAACGAGCTGGCGTTACATACGCTACAGGATTAAAGGCTATTTTGCGCCACTCACCTGACGTCATTATGATTGGTGAAATACGTGATAAAGAGACTGCAAAAATCGCAATCGAGGCAGCTTTAACAGGTCATTTAGTAGTTTCGACTATTCATGCGAAAGATTCGATAAACTGCCTTTATCGATTTATTGACTTAGGCGTTTCAGTTGAAGAACTTCGTCAAACTGTGGTCGGTATTGTTGCTCAAACACTTTTCCAATCACCAATAGTTCAAGAAGAACGCCGTGCATTGTTTGAAATATTAAGCGATGTTCATCTTCAAATGGCCATCAAAGCAATTATGCAAAAAACTAGCTTTGAATTACCACATGATTTAACGCTTACAGGTCAAAAAGAATTGATGGAGAGTCAGATCTATGCGAATACGAAAGTTTATTGAAAGAGTTCGATTAAATTACAAAAAGGCAACAAAATGGCGAGTAAGGGAGCAAGCTCATTTTTTTAGTCGATTAAGCGTGTTAATGCAGGAAGGCTACTTATTCCCACAAGCTATTTCTATTCTATTACCCCATCATATTGAAGCGCATGAAGAAATACAAAAGCTAGTCAATGAAAGACTGAGGCAGGGTGTCGGTGTTTTAGGAGTTTTTGAAGCGTTACAAATTCCAAAGCAGCATTTAGTAGCTATTGCAGTTGCCGAAAATAATGGACATATGATTGAGACCTTAAAAGGTGTGGCAAAGCAAATGGCTTTAAGTGAATCGACGAAGAAAAAATTAATGAAGCTACTCTTATATCCAGTAGTGCTCATTATATTTTTGATGCTGTTGTTTTTAGTGTTTCGCACCATTTTCTTTCCTAATATAGAAAAAATGGTGGCAAGTCGAACTGCTGGCACAGAGGAGACAAGCATTGCTTTGTCAAAAGTATTATTGCATTTTCCTGATGCTTTAATTGTCGTAAGCATAGCCGTAATTTGTAGTATTTTCTTTTTTTACCTTTATCTCAAACGCCGTCCGATTGCTCACCGGCTAAATATTATTTTAAAAACGCCATTGATTCGAATTTATATACGAATGTCTTTGACGAGACAATTTGCTGCTTATTTAGGAAGTCTACTCCTAAGTGGCTTTTCTTTACAGGCAAGTCTACAAATTTTAGAGGAACAGCGACTTCAACCGTTTCTACAATATCTGGCACGATGTATAAAGGAGCGTGTTGTTTTTGGTGATACGCTAACACAAGCTGTTCATTTGATGACGGTTTGGCAGATGGACTTTTCAACATTTGTTGAACATGGAGAGCAAAGTGGTTATCTAGGAAAAGAGCTGGTACTGTACAGCGAATTATTGACAGAAAAGCAAGAGCAACTATTGCATAGAATCCTTGCGTTTGTGCAACCAACCTTTTTTATCATTATTGCAATGTGCATAGTTGCTGCATATGTAAGTTTATTATTACCGATATATCACATGATTGAACTAGTATAGGAGGATAATAATGAAACGTCTAAAGCAGCAAGCTGGATTTACATTGATCGAAATGCTCATCGTTTTGCTAATTATTTCTGTATTATACATATAGAAATTAACGAACAAACATATCGATGAATGTTCGCTAGCAAAAAGTAACTATTTATTTTTATAATTACGACCTTCTCTAAGATCAAACTCTTTAAAATATTTCAGAACAGTGTTTTGTGCCATGCCTAATTCCTTTGCGATTGCTTGACTACTTATTGAAGGGTCTTTGGCAAGTAACTTTTTAATGCTTTTAACTTGTTGTGCTTTTCGCTCAGGACTTCCTTTACCTAATTTAAGATTTGAATAAGTGCCAAAACGTTTCTCATCTTCTCGTAAAGTCTGTGCATTTAGCCCAGTGAGCCGTTTTAATTCCATGAAGGGTATTGGTTCAGGTAAAGAGTTCAAAAGCTCTTGTGTAGCATCATATCGTGCTTTTTGTGAAATGAGTAGCTGCTCTTCATATTCTAATACAACTTCATCAATTTTAATCTTAGCTTCCAAAGGTAGATTTTTTGATGTGTGTAACTTTAGTATAAGTTCATTATTGTTTGGGAAGAGAATTGCACTTTCAAATAATGAACCGAATAGTTCTTCTTTATCTTGATCATTGTATTCTTCTTCGAGTTTGTGAATAGAAGCTAAATGCTCTTCAATATAAGTTAAATTATCAATTATGATTTCATAGCTATATTGTTCAGTTTTTATTAGTTCTAACTTTTTTAAAGTTTCCTTAAGTCTTTGATTCAATTCGCCGTTTTCTAACTCAATGACATTGGATTTTTCATCGAGTTTTTCTTTAGACCGTTTACCTTCGATGTATAAATCTAACAACTTATCGAGTTTTTGATTATTGTCAGCGATAGACTTCTGCAAAACATTTACTTTGTTTTCTAATTCAATCAATTTATCGGTTTCTACAAAGTCAATATCAAGGTACATCTTTGCCGTATCTTCACTCAATAAAATATCTTTAACTGCTTTTGTCAATGGTCTAACTATTTGTAAAGCGTTGTATCGTGGATTAATCGGACACGGTTCTGCTAGTCTAATGCCATGCCCTAGATACCATTTGTGTTTACCAAATTTATCAACTTGTCCTTGTTGCAAAGCAATCTTACGTCCGCAAACACCACATTTAATATTCAATTGTGCTAATGGATGGTTATAATTTCGATAACGATTAAATTGTTCAGAATTTGTAGAAATGCGATGTAGTATACGTTCATATGTTTCTCTTGATCTTAGAACGGGATAAGCATCTTTAACAGCGATTGTCTCACCATTTGAAAAAGTTCTTTCAAAAACTCCGTGATATACCTTTGATATTAGTTTTGTGTAAATTGTATTTGCATGCCAAGGTCTGCCGTTTGGTGTTTTAGAAAAAGAGTTTAAATGATGCGCAATTGCACCAACACCATATCCATCCTCAAGAAACATTTTATCAATATACGCTATAACCCAAGCAAATTCGTTATTAACAGAGACTGTTTCATCTTTTTTATCGTAGTTATACTCGTCAGGTTGACGGCCCCAAAGTTTTCCTTCCCGAGTATACTGTCGTAGACCTCTACCTGTTCTGCGCTTAATTGAACGACGTTCACGCTTTGCAATTAAGTTTTTTAAATCCGACATAAATTCCTGGTCCTCGTTATCTAAGTCCACCATCGATCCTGGTTCAGCTATTTTAACTTTATTATCGCGCAGTACATCTTTTAGAAGTTCCCAGTCAACAGTATCAAGTCGAGAAAGCCTGTCTTGATCAACTACTAATACAACATCAACTAATCCGTCCTCCACACAATCAAGTAAAGCATGTAGTCCTTTTTTGTCAAACTTTGCTCCACTGTCTACGTCTTTGAAGGTGTCAACAATGATCCATCCTTGTGATTCAGCGTATTTTGTTAAGTCGTGTAATTGGGCTGATAAACTATATTTATCCTCTTGTAATTTGGTTGAAACTCTTATATAGATTGCTACAAGTAATTGATTTAACATCTCCAGCTATACTCCTTTTATAAGATGGAATGTACGTTCTGTTTTTGTGTAAAAAATTAGTAAGTTTAAGTTTATTTAAGATCCATATTGTAAAAATGATGTCTCGAACCAATCAAATATTTCAAGCACACCTAATGGTTCAAAGTAAAGTGTGAAATTATCGATTAATACAAATGATCCGTATTTGCTTTTATACCAATCAAGTGCAGCATCTAAAAAATCTTCTGTAACATTAAGGAAATCAGCTAACTCATAACTATTTGATAAATGTAGTTTTTGAGCTTGTAGAATTTTTGAAAGTGGCACAAGTTTTTCGTAAGCCCACGTTCGTGCTCGAAATTCTTGTTTACGGTTTACCACACTACATTGGTCAAGAATATCCCCGGATGTAGTGTGGTGATGTCCAAATTCCTCAGCAAGTACGCATGTTTTTTCTATATCGGTTGGTATGAGCTCATTGATCCATATTATATTGTCCGAATACAATCCTTTTAAGCGTGGACTCATACATTCCTCGTAAATCTCTATATTATTTTGATAAACCTCTAACGCGAGTTGTTCGTATGTCATACAATCACTCCTACTTTTTTCGTTTCATTCGAACAAACTCTTTAAAACGTTGGATTTCCTGCAATTCCTCATCTGTCCACTCTTCTCCGTCATGGTGCGCAGCAATTGTTTGCACATCATTTTTCTCAGTTGAATCATAAAATCTTTTTTCATCTGTACGACCAAGCAGGTAGTCTACAGATACATTGAAGTAGTCTGCTACCTTTTCTAGTGTTTCTGATTTTGGACTTTGAGTTTTCCATTTATAAAAAGCATTTTCGCTAAAACCTAGTTTTTGAGCTACGACTTTTAAGTTTTCTCCACGTTGTTCAGATAATTCTTTTACTCTATCGAACAGCATAATATCAACCTTTCTGGCTGCTTAGAGAAAATATAGTATACTTTTGGATATTTTTAGTTGCAATAAGTATCCAACTGTATTATTATATTCACATAAGCTAAATTATTAGCTAAAAGAGTACAAAAAATACGACCTATTTAAACACATTTTGACGTTGGGGAACGGAATAAATGTAATGTTTACAGGCTTTTTAAAGTCTTATTTAGCTATGTTTAAATAGTATACTATTGGATACTTTGTGTCAATACAATTAGCTAATTATTCAGCTTATATTTTCACTAAATATTGTAAAAGCGCTGTGGTACCGAGCCAATGACGGTATAAACTATTCAGATTTATAGCTTATGTGACGGTAGCAACGTCAAGGCTTTTTGGAAGGAGGCAAAGTTATGCCAGAAGATTTAGGAGTACAAGTTCGTTCTGAATTATTTAAACGGAAAATGAGTCAAAAAGAACTCGCTGCATTAGTAGGTATTTCAAACGCATACTTATCTGACATTATTAATGGTCGCAAGGACGGTCCTAAAGTACAGGATCATATAAAACACATTCGCAAGATTTTATGTATTTAGTTTTGAATGGAGTGATTCTTTTGAATCTGATTAATCAAGAGGTAGTTAAAATGCGTGCCTATCTTCCGGAGAAATTAGCTAAGTTATCAATTAGTAATTCCCAACTTGCATTAGATTTAATACAACATTGGGGAAATGGAACGAAGCCTCTTAGGGAGATATGGGATATAGCAAATCAAGAATTTAATCAAGGAGGAACAAAATGAAAATCAAAGTAGCAGAATGGAATGCAATGTCGGATAAGGATAAACAAGTTGCATTAAATAAACGAGCGAGAGGTTAATCCAATGAACATTAAACCAGTTCCAGTTGCATTAGTCGGTGAAGCTTTAAAGAAAGCTGTATCATCACGTCAGAAATAAAACTATCAAACTATTTGGAGGTTAATTGAGTGGGAACAAAAATTATGCCTGCTGAAACAATGCAATGTAAATGCAACGTGTGCAGTAAAGAATTTCACATAGAAGAAGCTATGTATTGCACACGCTGCGGAACAAAACTTGAATTAAAAAATACAGTTACTAAAACGGAATTTCATCTTCACTATACTTAAAGCCGGTTTGTTTAACCACTTCCACTTTTGGATGCTTCACTTCGATTAACTGTTTTTTATTAAAAAGTGAAGGTGCAGCACATTTCGGACAGAATGCAACATTTGGATCTAGAATATATTCTTCTTCATCAGAATCGTGTTGGATAGGTTCATTACCATATCCAGAACAAAATTTCGAAGTTCCTGTACATTCATTTCGAATCGGAAAACCACATTGAGTGCAATAAATATGATCTTCTTTCAAATCTGAAATTTCGTTATCGCAGTTTAGACAATTTTTTAAATATTTATTTTCATGTGTTTCTATAGTCATGTTAACACCACCTTTCTACCAATAGTTTAACAGAAAGGAAATATAAGGAGGAATAAAAATGAAAGCAGTAATTAATGTTAAAGGTACAAAGTTATCAGTAGTAGCAATTCATTATCGAACAACAGGGAAGCCTTCCACAGTTTATGCAGCAGATGAAAATGGCCGTGAATCACTTTTTGTTGAAAAGTCTCAAAGTGAATATGATACACGTCCTCATATGGCGGTTGAAAACTTAGGTGAACTGTTCGAATTTCCTGAGCTTGAAGCAAGAATTGTGGATGAACGAGCCAACCTTATTGAGCAATTAGAGGATATGCAAAAAGCAGAAGGTGAACGTTTGAGAGACTTCGCTCAAGATGCAATGAAAAGCTCTCCAGAACTACCATTTGACAATCATCTGTCAAGTAAACAAAGAAAATACCAACTTATGGAGCAACGTGTATTTGGCATCATCGACGCTATCGAAGAAGTTAAAGCATTTCAAGAGGGGTGTTTAATAAATGTCGATGATGAAGCAATTGAAGCGTAATGCAGTCATTGAGCAATTAAATAAATTAGGCATCCACAGTATTGAAGGACAACCACTAGAAGATGCAATGTATACAACATTACTAAAAACATTGGCACGTAAACGTGCTAAAAACTAGGAGGTAATTTCAAATGAAATCAACAGGTATGATTCGTAAGGTAGATGGTTTAGGACGCGTAGTTCTTCCAAAAGAACTTAGAAACACTTTAGGTATTGATAATCAAGATCCATTAGAAATTTTTACAGATGGCGACAAAATTGTTATCCAAAAATATCAACCAAATGCTGAGAAAGAAGAAGTAACAGCGGAATTAGAAAAGTTAGCAGCTGATGCAAAAAGCCAGAATGCAATTGATGTACTGCAACGTGCTATTAAGTTGATTAAGTAGGTGATTCCATGCGTATAGGCTACACACACGCTGATGTATACGACCGTGAATCGGATTACTGGAGAGACATCGAAGATGTGCAGAATACACAAATCAAGGAACAAAAAAACTCGTCAAAGGGTGCAACCAATGGCGAGCGTGAAAATTTTATAAATGACACTGGTAGTTTACCACAGGAGGATGCGAAATGACAAACGACTTAACAACTCAGTTTAATAATGCTCAGTCACCAGACCAGCAAAGTGTATTAGCTCAATCTAATGCTTCAAGAGAAATGGAAGAAGTTAAGGGGGCAATATTCTTAGCAAAGCAATTTCCTCGTAACTATTTTGAATCTGAAAAACGTATTCAGGATGCTTGTAAACGTCCGTCTTTAGCTACTACAGCAACTTATGCATATAAACGAGGTACTTCCAAAGTTGAAGGGCCATCCATTAGGCTAGCTGAGGTTTTAGCTCAAAACTGGGGGAACCTATCTTATGGTATCCAGGAGTTAGAACAACGTGATGGTGAATCCGTTGCGAAGGCGTATTGTTGGGATCTTGAAACGAATGTGCGCCAAGAGAAAATATTCACAGTTAAGCATGTTCGAAGTGCTCGAGGAAATTTAACTAAATTAACCGATCCGAGAGATATTTATGAGCGTGTGGCTAGTGATGGAGCTAGAAGATTAAGAGCTTGTATTTTGGGTGTTATTCCCGGTGATGTAGTTGAAATGGCTATAAAACAATGTCGTTTAACTTTAGCTGGAGAATCAGATAAACCTCTAAAGGATCGAATTAGTGGTGCTTTAAGCCACTTTAAAGAAAATTATGGTGTAACACAAGAAATGATTGAAGAACACTTTGGATATAATGCTAGTTCTTTTAGTGAGTTCGATCTTGCACAACTTACAAGCATTCGAAATTCATTAAAGGACAATGTATCTAGGGTTGAAGATTGGTTCAATAAGGACGTTGGCAAACAACAAACAAGTGGACTAACTGCAGACTTCAACAAAGAAAAGGATGAGGTGAAGTCAGATGCAAATGTTCCAGCTGAACAGCCAGAATTACCACTCGAATGAAGCCAATCAGAATTATATGTCAGTATCGCAATTTAAGAGTGCGATAGAGTGTGAAGCTAGTGTAATTGCTGAGTTAAAGGGCGAGCTTAAACTCCCTTCCTCTCTAACATTAACAGTTGGATCATATACACATTCAGCCTTTGAAAGCGATCAGGTTTTTGATAAGTTTGTTGAAGATAACAAAGGCATTATTTTCAATACCAGAGGTGGGAAATACGCTGACTTTAAACAAGCCGATTCCATGATAGAAACAATCAAAAATGACCGTTTTGCAATGTTCGCCTTGGAAGGTGAAAAAGAAGTAATTTATACAGGTGAATTGTTCGGTGTCCTTTGGAAAATCAAAGTTGACGCAATAAATCATGAACGTAAAACATTCACCGATTTAAAGACAACTCAGAACCTTAGCAAGCGTTATTGGAGCGATAAGTATAGAAAGTATGTTTCGTTCGTTGAAGCTTATGATTACGTGCTACAAATGGCTATTTATCGCGAAATAATATATCAAAACACTGGCGCTTACTATGTTCCTTACATTGTGGCAGTCACTAAGGAATCACCGCCAGATAAAGCTATATTGCATTTTGACGATAGCCGTTTTGGTTTTGAATTGGAATACGCAAAGGAGCATTTACCAAGCATTATTGCTGCTAAATCAGGCAATAAGGAGCCGAAACGATGTGAGGAATGTGTATACTGCAGAACTACAAAACAATTAAAAAATACTTTTGAAATAGAGTTTCTTTTGAAGTAGGTGATACCAAAATGGCAGACATAACGTGGATAAAGATTAAAACAGATATGTTTGATAACGAGAAAATCAAACTAATTGAACGGATGCCCGAAGGTGACACGATCTTAATCATTTGGATAAAGCTACTCACTTATGCAGGTAAAGCAAATTACAACGGCTTTATCATGTTAAGTGAAAGCATTCCAATGAACATTGAAGAAATGGCGATCATTTTTAACAGGCCATTAGAAAAAGTTAGATATGCCATTCAAATACTGCAGCGTTACAAAATGCTTGAAGTAGATGAACAAGAGGTTGTTTTAATCGCTAACTGGGAGAAGCACCAAAACATTGACGGCATGGAACGTGTACGGGAATTAAACGCAAAGCGTAACAAGGAATATAGGGAAAGAAAGAAGCAATTAGCCTTAGAAATTCCATCCGAAAATAGTGACGTTGTCGTGACGTCACGTGACGGTACAGATATAGATAAAGATATAGATAAAGAATATATATTGTCGGGTAAGAAAACCGACTCAATTCCTTACAAAGAAATTATCGATTATCTAAATCAAAAAGCTAATAAGAAATACAAACATACATCACAGAAAACACAAACATTAATTAAAGCTAGATTTAAAGAGAAATTCACATTAGAAGATTTCAAACAAGTTATTGATATAAAAACAGCACAATGGTTAACAGATTCTAAAATGTCCACGTATTTACGTCCTGAGACATTATTCGGGACTAAATTCGAAGGATACTTAAACGAGCAAAACAATGTGATCCCAACAACACCATTACAAAATCAAAGCTCAGGACAAACAACAATGTACAAGCCAATTAATTTTGATATATCGAGAGGTGAAGGTTAATGCTTACAGAAGAGGCCGTATTAGGAACGCTATTAAAGTTTCCTCACTTACTAACAGATACAGACTTAAAGACAAGCTATTTCCAATACGCCGAGAATCGCAATGTATTACAAGCTATGAAGGAGCTAAATGCTAAGGGCCAGGTTGTTGATTTAATAACTATGTTAACGCAAGGTAGGCCCGAAGACTTTGGCGGTGCTGGAAAGCTTAATAAAATTCAGAACCTCGCAAACGAAGAAAAGTTTGATAGTTACGTTCAAATCTTACTAGAGAAATGGCGAGAGCGTGAAAAGCTCAATATCTTGGAAGTAGCAAAACATGATAATTGGAATCTAGAAAAGATCACAAATGAATTAAACAGTCTGGTATCGAACAACACAGATGATCACAACAGCATTAATGAACTAGTTATGCAGGTTGCAGAAGATCCCTGGAAGCCAATGCAAGGAACAAAGGGAATACCTACAGGCTTAGAGGCATTGCAGACCGCAACAAACGGCTGGCAGAATACAGATTTAATAATTGTAGCTGCAAGGCCCTCAATGGGGAAAACAGATTTCATGTTGCATTGTGTAAAGCAAGCAGGATGGCAAGGCTGTTTACCAATTGTATTTAGTTTAGAAATGTCTGCTGCAAAATTACGAGATCGAATGATTGCTTCAACAGGTAACTATAACCGTAACAAAATGAAAAACTTGTATGAGCGATTAACTGAGGGCCAAAAAGAATCCTGGATGAAAGTAATTGCACAGGTTGCTAAAACAAATGTTGAAATCTTTGATAAGAGTGGACAAACCATTTCAGAAATGCGAATGAAGATTAGGAAAGTACGGAATCAGAATCCTGACAAACAGCTAATTATTTTCATCGATTACCTAACACTTATTAGACCATCGGATGAATCCAAAAGTATGCATTTATCGATCTCCGAAATATCAAAGGCATTAAAAGCAATAGCAAAAGAATTTAATTGCCCTGTAATCTCACTGGCACAATTATCGCGAAGTGTAGAGAAACGCCCTGACAAACGTCCGATGCTTTCAGATTTACGTGA
Source organism: Lysinibacillus sp. RC46 (assembly GCF_041262385.1). Taxonomy (NCBI): domain Bacteria; kingdom Bacillati; phylum Bacillota; class Bacilli; order Caryophanales; family Bacillaceae; genus Lysinibacillus; species Lysinibacillus sp. RC46. Next base: position 13,996 of record NZ_JBGCCF010000020.1, read on the forward strand.
ATCAGGAAGTATTGAAGAAGATGCAGACGTTGTGGTGTTCCTATACCGTGATGCTTATTACACGAAAAATGATGAAGATGATTCGCTTGAAATCATCATAGCTAAAAATCGTGAAGGAGAAGTAGGCACAGTAAATTCTAAATTCAACAGATGGACAGGTGTAGTAAGTGACGTTTAATGAGTTACTACTTGATGCAATTAGGTGTGATGATGAACTACTTGCCTACTCAATTTACTGGCTCTTAAAAAACAATATCGTTAAGGGAACTGATCGGGCCAACAATATTAACTGGAATCTAGTAAATCATGAAGAAGTGAAGCAAATGAGAGATCGCAATGAATTGAATTTGCAAACAATCAAGACTTATTCGGTTCCACTTGGTAACAAGCAGCACATGATTATTTTCGCTAAAAGCGAAGAATCAGCAAAGGGTCATGTTTATACAGAGCTTGGAAGAATCCCAACAAAGATATACGACATTTCAAACAAGATGGATATGAGCTTTTGGTTTCCTGAACAACAAAAAAATAAATCATTACGCCAGGTGAAAGATGAAACATTAATCTTTCCAGCGACAGCAATGATTTTCACGAAAGGATAGAGGCGAATGTCTGAAAATACTCAAACAAACGAAATGTTGCTTAAGCAGCAAACAGCACTTCAAGAAATTATAGAAATCACAAAAGGCTTAATCGATATGAACCCAGCATACGAGAAAATCCATAATATCGCCCTTAGTGGATTGGAGGAGCAACATGATTAACCGCACAGTACTAGTTGGTCGCTTAACAAAAGATCCAGAATTACGATACACACCAAATGGCGTTGCAACATGTCGCTTCGCAGTAGCCGTTAATCGAACATTCAGGGGGCAGGACGGAGAACCAGAAGCCGACTTCATTAGTTGTGTTGCTTGGAGAAAGCAAGCTGAGAATCTAGCAAACTTTCAACGAAAAGGTAATTTAATAGGCGTTGAAGGGCGTATTCAAACAGGTAGCTATGAGGGCCAAGATGGTAAACGAGTGTACACTACAGACGTTGTTGCCGATAGCATTCAATTCTTAGAGCCGAATAGAGGCTCAGAAGGCACTCAGAACGGTTCGAACGTGCGTTCTGATATAAATAGAGGGGCAACTCCTCAAAACAGCTCAGGAGACTTTAAAACGCCTCAAAACGCACAGCCGAATTATACAAGGGTAGACGAAGATCCATTTGCAAATAGTAAAGGGCCTGTCGAGGTGTCAGAAGATGATCTTCCATTCTGATTTTGGAAGGAGAAACCATGAACAAACTAACATTTGAAATACCAGGAAATGTACAACCACAGCAAAGGCCTAAAGCGACAACTAGAGGGAAAATCGTAACAATCTACGATCCGAAAGAATCAAAAGAATACAAGAAATATGTTGCGGCTGTAGCTGAAAAATATGCACTTGATGGTTTGATAACACAAGAGATTAAATTGACTATCGATGTATTCAGACCGTTAACACAAGAAATTATCAAAAGTCACAACAAACTTACAGCGGCTATAAATGGCACACTACGCCCAACAAAGAAACCCGATATTGACAACCTAGTCAAAGGGATTAAAGACGGTATAACGAATGTGATTTGGAAAGATGATAGCCAAGTTACGGAGTTAATAGCTCGTAAATGGTACGGAGAAAGTCCTAAAGCTGTAGTAACAATAGAATGGGAATCTGACAATGGTGAGCAAATGAAACTTTTCCAAAACAACTAATAAAGGGGATATTCAAAATGACAAACATTCAACTAAACGTATTATTCAAAAAGATGCAAAAGGACGACAAGAAAGAGGTCTTAATGTTCCATATCCTAAGTGATGAACTACCACATGCGGACGAGCTTCTTAAATTACCAGGTAGAATTGCTATTTTAAAAGTACAAGATCAAGAAGGTGTAGGTGCTGAGTTCGTATCTATCCAACGTGATGATAAAAAGACGGTACTAAAATTCAATGTTAAACGTGATTCTAAAAAGGTTTATGAGCTTTATAGATTCGCTGGCAATAACGTCAAATTAGAAATCAAACCTTCTCAAATGTCCATCGATGAATTTTATGAGAAAGAGGAAGAAGAAGAGGAAGAAGAAACTTCAAACGATCAAATGAGTATGGATGATGTCGAACAACAACCGACTAAGACTGAATAAAAATTGAATAGAGGGCCTACTTTTTGAGGCTCTCTTTTTTATGCCCAAAAACAGCAAGTAAGGGGGTGACAAGTTGGAGCAAAATAAAATCTATCAAGGGCATTGCCTTGATGTACTCAAAACACTACCCAGCGACTGCATAAATACAGTTGTTACAAGTCCTCCTTATTGGGGGCTACGTGACTATGGTGTAGATGGCCAAATAGGTCTTGAAAATTCAGTTGAAAAATATGTATCTGCTCTAGTAGATGTGTTTCGAGAAATTAAACGGATCCTGAAAGATGATGGTACAGTTTGGTTGAATCTTGGAGATGCATACGCAGGTAGTGGTAGAGGACGTAATGCTAACGGTAAAGGTAATCCAGGTAAAGATCATATGCAGAGCAATGGTTCGATAATGGGTGTTGTAAATGTCTCTAAAAATGTAGAAGGATTAAAGCCAAAAGATTTAATCGGTTTGCCCTGGCGTGTAGCGTTTGCTTTACAAGCTGATGGATGGTATTTGCGACAGGACATTATTTGGAATAAATCAAACCCGATGCCTGAAAGTGTAACTGATCGGCCAACTAAATCACATGAATATATTTTTCTATTAAGTAAACATCCTAAGTATTATTACGATCACGAAGCAATTAAGGAACCAGCTGTATATGGAACATTAGATGTTAGGGGTTCAGAAGGCGCATTCGGAAAACCACAAAAAGCAAGGCGAACTGATAAACCTAGAGGCTCCTTTGATGGCAAGTATGGTAATGATGCTTTTAGAGCGATTCGAGATAAACGTAATAAGCGATCAGTTTGGACAGTTTCAACTAAACCGTTAAAGGAAGCTCATTTTGCAGTTTATCCAGAGGATTTAATTGAGCCATGTGTTTTAGCAGGGTGTCCGTTGGATGGCGTCGTATTAGACCCTTTTATCGGATCAGGAACTACAGGGTTGGTTTCTCTAAAACACGGCCGTAATTTTATCGGTATTGAACTAAATCCAGAGTATATAAAAATTGCAGAAAAGCGATTAAGTAAAGTACAGCTGGAACTAATTCATGAATTAGGTTGTTGAACATTTTGACGAAATAAACAAACAAGGTAGGTGCTGCACATGCCTACGTTATCGCGTAGTGAAATACAGAACATCGAGAAATATTGGATTGAATACGAACAATATAAGAAGAAATTACAATACCGTGAGTGGGAGTTGTTGCATCCACATAATACAGGCGGTGAGATGGTCGGTGGTCGTAGTAATACGATTTCAGATACAACTGCTAAGAAAGCTATGGTACTAGCTAACGATGCCTATTATCAAAACTTAAAACGCATCATAAAAACTGTGGAAGACCTATACAGCGAGTTAGACGAGGATATGCGTACCATCGTAGACATGCGTTACTGGGACAAGGATGGCTGTTACGAATGGGAGGATATTGCAGACCGTTTGTATATTTCACGTCATAAGGTTCTTCGCAAAAGGAACATCCTTATTGATAAAACTGCTGAAAGGATTGGTTGGGTGTGATTAAGTGTTTCATAGATTATTAAATAAAAAATGTGAACATAGTTTTATTCACCCTAAACTATTAAACAAGTATCCTCACAAAGCTGAATATAAGCGTAGAAAATGCGGTTATGTTGAAGTAAGAACCATGAATGACAAAGAGGTTGAAGCATATACAAAAAGCCTGTGGGTGTACGATTTAGAATCATTAAGTGACTATTAGAAAGAAAGTGAACTTGTTAACACCAGGGAAGTTCGCAAAAAAATGATGTAAATTGATATTATCAAGAATAAAAAACGGTACTTAGATACTAGTACTGTTTTTTATTCTTAAATTAAGGAGGAATTGATATGGAAAACATATTAAAACAAGAAAACTTACAATCTTTATTAGGTGGAAAGGCAGTCAAACATGGAACAAATCCAAACAATCCATTAGGTACAACAATGCTTATAACTAATGGCGATAGTACAACTGGTTTTCTCTTGAAAAAGGAAAGTACTAGTGGAGGTATATCTGATTTTTTAATCTATGATTTTGAAACACCGCAAGTTATTGATAAATATAAAGTTTATATTGAAAACTATAAAGGTCAGTCGGTATATCTCTGTTTTCTTGATGAAAAAGGAGCTGTCTTATATTCACAAGAAGATAGACTTGTGCCTGGAGATAATCAAATATATAGTCTTCCGAAAAGAATAAGTGGTGTAAAAAAAGCTTATATTTGGAATTCTGATGGAAGTAGCAAAGGGGAGGATTATAAAGTAATAGAATGGGATTTATATAAAGACCCTTCTTTAGATTTAAAGTCAGAACGAGCAATTTTGAGAGTCACTTTAATTAATGAAGTCATTAAAGAATATGATCTTTCTGCTCAAGAGTTAAAGGCTTTTATTGATTGGTATAATGCTAGAACCGATGGAACTGGTTTAGAACAATATCCATTCTTAAAAACTTGGAATATGGGACCATTTGCTAAACGAACTGAATATGTAATCTACAGTAAAATTCTAATGTTTGAAGTTGATGAATATTTTAATTAATTGTAATTAGATTTGAGGCACCTTTTTATTAGGGTGCCTTTAAATTTCTTGTTGCGGTAAAGCATTCCAATATAATTTTATTAAGCAATTAGCATAATGGGGTGATGCCATTCGATTGAATGTGAATTAAATACAAAAAACTAGTGAGACCGCTAAATTGGTAGTCTTTTTTATGTTTTAGTTTTCTAATAGTGACATATGTTTCCTTTTCATTTATGATGAAAGTGAAAAGTAAATTAATCAATTATGGGAAGTGTTAAAGTGGGAATTTTAATTAATATTTTTTTAAGTGACACGATGAAAACAATAGCATTAAGTGCTTTATCAGGTATAGTATTTTCATTCATTGTTAATTTTGTACTACAAAAGATGAACCGTAAAGGTAATATTTTATCTGAAAAAGGCTTTTTAATAATGACAAAGTTAAAGGAATTTGAAAAACAACGAATAAGAATACTTAGTCAATTAGGGACTGCTGATTTGTTAGAAAAGAAAAAAATAAGAGATATACATAATCAGTACTGGGAAATTTACAGTGAATTTAGCAATTTCATAGAAGTGTATTCTTTTTTATTAAATAAAAAATGTAAATTTGAACTAGAAGAATATATGAATTATGCAAAATCTCCTTTAGATGCTTTAACAAATTTATTGAATGATGAATCAGCTTCTATGAACTTTAATAATAAACAACAAGAAAAGTTATCAGAGCAGATAATAAATTTGATTCAAAAACAAATGATTTAAGAGCAATGAATTTAATGGCTTCTTATTATGCTTCATATTTCTTATAATGACAATCAATTCCATTTATCCTATGATAGATAGGTAGATGGGAGGTGTTGTTTTAATGAAAGTTCAATTGATTTATCCAGAAGGTTTTGATGTGAATTCAAAGGTATTAAACTTATCAGACATAGAGGTACAAGCATTACTGATGAGTAAAAAAGTTGGCTCTGAAGGTAAATATTTTTTAGTAGATGAGTTAATATTTGAAGATTATCAAGATAGTACAGGCATTACGGTAATTTTAACAAGTTCAAATTAAGTAACTAAGTCACATCTAACAAGGTGTGGCTTTTTATAATGATTGTATTCATTAAGAATTCTCCATGATAAGATAATAATAGTAAATTATGGAGGGATGATATATGACAAGAAAGGATCTAACTTACGAAAGGTCTAACCGAGGGATATTAAATAAATATAATGAAGCAATGAAAATTTTAGAATACAGCGTTATGTTAGTAAAATTGTTTGAGATAAAAGAATTCAACAATGTAATAGCGGGGCAATTAAGATTAATTCTTTGTGATACAACTAAAATTGGAAAAGAAATTATTGATAATTCACTAATAAGAAAAATTCAACCTAATCCAAAACTTTTTCAAGTTAATGAATTAAGCAATTTGTCTGAGGGAATGGGAAGCTTTATTCCAGGTGAAATGTTTAACTATGATAAACCAACGATACCTTTAGAGAATTGGTTAGATCAGGTGGTTTTATCTTTAATTCTACAAGGAAAAAAACAGGATATTACAATTCGGAATTTCATTAAGTTCTCAGCCAATAAAAGTGGTGGAGCACATGTAGATCCAATTCTTAGAGAGAAAGCATTTATTGTTGATGTGCATTCTGATAGGGTCCTATGTGATATAGCAATAGGATTATTTAGATCTGTAGGTAGAGATTTAAAAAAGAATAGTGGAGCGAATTTAGCTTACTTAATTGATAAGTATAAAGAGAAGGCATCTGAATAACAGGTGTCTTTTTATTATGCATTGAAGACTGTATCAAACAGCCAATTAAATAACGAAGGACTAGTTTACGGGTGAGTAAGTATCTCAGGAACATTAGATACCGAATGAGACTGGCATGTACTAGTAACCGATAGGGTCGAGTTTGATGCAGTCTTGAAGATATAAAGTCGAAAGCTAAACAGACTATAAAAGCTAATGAGCAAATCATTATAAATTGTGGAGGGCGAGCGAATGACAATTTTTGTAGCGCTTCTATCTGTTTCGTTAGGATTATGTATTGGAATAATCGGAACCACTGTATTTCACACAATAGCATTGCGCGAGATTAAAAATGAATACAACTTTGTTAAGAAAGAGGGATGAACAATGGCGAAGGTTGAAGGAATCACAATTGATGTAGGTATCGATGACAAAACTAAATTGAGGCTACGAGTAATCGCAAAGCATGTAGGAGCGTTGGCTGATGAGTTGGATAGGATTGATAAAGCAGAAGAATGTCCAAAGTGCAACGAAATGAGTTTATATGAGATAACAGAAAAACTTGTGATAACAGATTTTCATATAAGTGAAAGCACATGGCATGAATGCGATAAATGTGGATATTCAGAAAAAGATACTGAACTACCAACACGATTAGAAGGTAGCGATTAACAATGCAAGAATACAAAACGCTTGAGCAAAAGCGTACGTTCTACAACAGTACACCATGGAAACATCTACGCGCTGCAGTACGTGAACGAGACAACAACGAATGCCAACAATGCAAACGTGAAGGTCGAGTGTTCATCGATACAAACGAGCTTAATCGTAAAGGCACACGTAAGAAGATAGCATTAATCGTACATCACATCAAAGAGCTTGAAGATCATCCAGAGTTAGCTCAAGACATGGACAACTTAGAATGCTTGTGCGTTCATTGTCACAACAAACTACATGATCGTTATTTCAAGTTTGCATCATGGCAACCAAAGCGTAATCGATTTGCTGATGATGAAAAGTGGTGAAAGTATATACCCCCGGGTCAAAAGTTTCAAAGAATTTTTTGTATGGGGAAACCGGTGATAGGGGTAGGCAATCGTCTGAAAATTAAGCTCACAGAATGCTCATGTTAGGGGGCTAGCAGAGGGGAGGGGTTACATGAAGAAACCTAGTTTCACAGAACTGAAAAAGCAACTATTATCACGCATTGATACAACCGATTTACTGGAAGTGAAGAAGGTACATGACTTGGTTCGCTTGCATGAATTGGATGCAGAATGCGACAAAGTTATTAAACGCGATGGTGTAAGTATTATCATCAAGAATGGTCCACAAGAGTTTATAAAAAGTCATCCTAGTATGAATGAGAAAATGAAGATCAACGCTCAAAAGATAGCATTAGAAAAATCGATTAAATTTAAATTAAAGACAACACCAGCCCCTTCTACTACAACTGTGGAGGACAAGCAAAAGCGTGGTAGTTTAATTTGATTAGTTATAGTTATGTTGATGAATATATTCGTCAGTGGCGTAGTGGCGATATCATGTTGAACAAAGAACGTATTATGCTTTTTGAATGGCTAAAAGAAGATATATTAACTCGTGAAGATATATATTTTGATGATGAGCAAATCGAAAATTTTATTAGATTTTCTGCTAAATGGTATTTTGAGTTAGAGCCATTTCAAAAGTTTTTATCCTGTTTTATTTTCTTGCGTTACAAAGACGACGATTCCTTAGTATTCGATGAATTTTTCTATTACATGGCTCGTGGTGCCGGTAAGAATGGATTCATTTCTGCTTTATCAAATTATTTTATTAGCGACCTTCACGGCATAAATTTTTACGGTGTATCAATAGTAGCGAATTCAGAAGATCAAGCAGCTATGTCTTTTAAAGAGGTTTATAATGCTATCGATTTGAATGAAGAATTACAAGATTACTTTAATCATAAGAAATCAATGATTGAATGTATCGAAACAAAAGCGGAATTTCATTTCCATACATCGAACGCTAGAACAAAAGATGGTGGTCGCCAGGGAGTAATCATATATGACGAGGTTCACGAATTTGATAACAGCGAAATTGTAGATGTATTTTCAGGTGGTTTAGGGAAAGTTAAAGATTCGAGAGAGTTTTTCATAAGCACTGATGGATTTGTTAGAGATAAATTCATAGACAAATTAAAAGAAAGAGCTATGAATATATTGAGTCGACAAGTGTCATTAGAAGAAGATTCGTTATTCCCATTTATGTGTTGTTTAGATGATGAAAACGAAATGAATGATACGGATTTATGGCAAAAAGCTAATCCGATGTTCCACAAGCCTTTATCAGAATATGCTAAAACACTTTTCAAGAAAGTATTAAAGCAATATAGAAAGTTAGAAAATGATGCATCTGGTTATGAAAATTTTATTACTAAACGTATGAACTTACCTAGAATTGACTTGGAAAAAAATGTTACATCATGGGAGAAAATCAAAGCAACTGACCAGAAGTACAACTTAGAAGAATTAAAAAGCCGTGAATGTATCGGCTCGGTCGATTACGCTTCTATTAGGGATTTCGTAGCGTGCGGATTGCTTTTCTTTAAAAGTAATAACTATATTATTCCGCGAGAACTATTCCAAGAGTTTGCATGTAAACCTTTCGTTGATAAGCATTATGGTTACAGTCAAGCTAAAGCAGAAAATAACAATAAGAAAGATCATCGTAAATTTGCGCCTATTCGCGAATGGGAAAACGATGGTCTTTTAACTGTGCTTGATAAAGAATCAATGGATCCGTTCTTGGTTGTTAATTGGTTTGTAGAGCGCAGAAACGAAGGTTGGAATATCAAGAAAATAATCGGCGATAACTTCCGGATGGAAATTTTACAGCCTTTGTTTGAAGCTGAAGGATTTGAAGTTGAAGTCATTCGTAATCCTGATGCAGCAAGCGCATTACTAGCACCGAAAATCGAATTAGCATTTGATGAAGGGCGAATTATTTGGGGAGACAACCCAGTACTACGATGGAATACAAATAACGTGCTCGTTGTTATTGATAACAAAGGTAATAAATTGTACCGCAAAAAAGAAGTAATTAAGCGAAAAACAGATGGCTTCATGATGTTCCTTTATGGAATGTGGGCCACTCGTGATTTAGAAGATTTTGATGTTGGAACAACGTTGAAAGCATTGAATTCGATTAATTTCTAACGTCTACATCTTTAACTGTGGAAGGCAAACAAAGGAGGTGAGACAGTTAAAATGGGATTTTTATCAAACATCTTTCAACGCAATCAAACTTTAAAGTCATCGTATGAATTTGATTTTGAGGGCTTGGAAGTTGAACAACGAGCTTACCTGAAAACTATGGCTTTAGAGGTTTGCATCGGCTTTATCGCTCGCACAGTTGCAATGGCTACATTTCGTATTTCCCAACATAATAAACGCGTTTATGATGATTGGGATTATTCACTCAACGTTAGACCAAATACAGACCAATCAGCAGCAGAATTTTGGCAAGACTTTGCTTATCGAGCCATCCACAATAATGAAGTGTTAGTGGTAATGAGTGATAGTGGTGATTTATTAATCGCTGATTCATTTACTCGTAAAGAGTATGCTGTATTACCTGATACGTTTTCTAATGTAACAGTAAAGGAATTTACGTTCCAACGCACCTTCAAAATGGATGAAGTTATTTATATTACTTACAACAATGAGAAATTAACAAAATTCATGAAGGGGCTATTTGCAGATTACACCGAATTATTCAGCCGTATGATTCAAACATCGATGTTTTCAAATCAAATTAGGGCAACAGCTAGCGTCGACGCACAACAAAAACTCGATGATGAAAACCTGGCCGAATTAGGAAGTTTCATCAATAAAATGTTTATTGCCTTCAAAACGAAAGTGTTTGCAATCGTGCCAAAACTGAAAGGTTTCGATTACGAGGAAATTACAGATGGTACAAACGGTGGTCGTTCCATTGAAGATATTACGAAAATATCTGACAAAGCGGTTGAACATGTAGCGCAACTTTTAGGTATACCAGTCGCTTTAGTTCGTGGTGATATGTCTGAGTACGAAACAGCTTTAAAAGCGTATGACAAGTTTTGTTATGGTCCATTTCTTAAGAAAATTTCTGATGAATTGAACAACAAAACAATCAAGAAAAAAGATTATCAAAACGGCCGCAAAATTAAAGTGCGTGGAATCGTTATCGATGATCCGTTAGAACGACTTGATAAAGTTGATAAAGGCATCGCAAGCGGAGCTATTACACCAAACGAAGGGCGAGTGGAGTTCTTGAATTTAGAGCCATCTGACGACCCGGCAATGGACAAACATTACATTACTAAGAACTACGCTGAAGCAAAGCACTCGAAGGGAGGTGAGAACAATAATGAAAGTGAAACGACTGTTTAACTACAAAAATACGCAATATGATGAACAATTAATGTCAATTCCGCATAATTTCGCTGTAAAACATAATGAAAATAAATCAGTCACAGAAATGACGATTTATGGCATTATAGGCGAAAGTTATTGGAGCGATAAATATACATCGGCAATAGATGTAGACAATGCGTTAAAAGAAGCTAACGGCAATAATGTTGTCATTCGTTTAAATTCACCAGGTGGTTCTGCGTTTGATGGTATTGCGATTTATAATCGTCTTGTTAGTTACAAAAAAGAGCATAATGCAAAGATCACGATTTATGTTGATGGATGGGCATGTTCGGCGGCTTCTGTTATTGCTATGGCAGCTGACGAGTTAATTATGGGATTAGGTTCCATGTTCATGATTCATGAAGCTTCAAACATTGTATGGGGCTCTAAGGGTGATTTTAGAAGTGAAGCTGATGTATTAGAAGAACTGGAAGACGGTATCATTGATATTTACATGACAAAAGCAAATGTTGACCGTGAAGAAATTCGTACAAAGGTTGACGCCGAAACGTGGTTTAGTGCGAACAAAGCGGTCGAAATTGGCTTTGCTACGGCCACCTCATCCACTGTGGAAGACAACAAAGACGAGGAAATCGCTAACTTAAAGAATCAAATGCAAGACATGAAAAATCAAATCGAAAATTTAACAAATCAACAAAAGCAGGAACCAACGCAAGAGCCGGTACAACCGACTAATAAGCGTAAAGGGTTCCTTTTTTAATACAAAAACAGGAGGTCATTATAAATGACTATGAAATTAAATAACCACACAGATGCATACAACGAAGCAAAAACGGCGTATGCGGCAGTTGTAAAAAATGAAGAATCAACACCAGAACAAGTTGAAGCTGCTTGGGTAAACATGCAAGATGCATTAGTCAATTCTTTAACAACTCAAATCTCGAATGAAGTTACTAATAATACATTAGATCAAGTTATTTTATCTAACCGTGGCGTAGATGTAATGACTGCAGAAGAAACTAAATTCTTCAATGTTGTTGTATCTGACGGTTTTCAAGATGAAATTGTTCTCCCATATACGATTGAAGAACGTATTTACGATGACCTAACAAGCGACCATCCACTGTTATCTGTAATCAACTTCCGCAACTTAGGAACGATTACATTAACAACAATTACATCGGAATACGAAGGCGCGGCTGTATGGGGTCCTATTTTTGGAGACATCAAAGGTCAATTGAACGCGGCATTCAAGCAAGAAAAAATCGCACAATCTAAATTAACAGCGTTTGTTGTATTGCCGAAAGACCTTGCCAAATTCGGTCCTAAATGGGTAGCGGCTTATGTACAAACACAAATCACAGAAACGTATGCAGTAGCATTGGAAAATGCGATTATTAACGGTGCTGGCCCTACAAAAGAAGAACCGATTGGTTTAATTCGTAATTTAGCAGCAGCGGTAGATCCAACAAACGGTCATGCTAAAAAAGCAGCAGTAGGTACATTGACATTAGCTGATCCAAAGACAATCATCAAAGAATTTGCAGGAATCGGTAAAGAATTATCAGAGAAAGAAAACGGCAAGCCTTTAAACGTTAGCGGAAAGGTCGCATTAGTGATTAACCCTGCTGATGCTTGGGATTTAAAAGGTGACTTTACTATCCAAAATTCACTAGGTGATTACATTACAAAACTTCCTTACAATTTCATTCTTATCGAATCAGAATTTGCTACAAAAGGTGAGTTAGTTGCATTTGTAAGTGATCGTTACGATGCGTACCGTGGTGGCGGCATTGAGGTTACAGAATACAAAGAAACGTTAGCTATGGAAGATTGCAATTTACACATTGCGAAAACATTCGCGTTTGGTAAACCACGCGATAACAAAGTAGCAGCGATTTACACATTACCGGTAACTCCTTAATCTTAAGGGGTTTCCACTTTTAGGAGGGATAACAGTGTATAAAGTAGTTCGAGATTTTAAGGATAAAGATGGTCGATTTTATCGAGAGGGTGACGTTTTCCCTGCGCTTGACGCTAGAAAACAAACAGCTGCACGCCTTAAAGTATTGTCGTCCACAAATAATTCGTATGGTCAGGTTTTTATTAAGAAAAATGAAGCATCAAAAGAAAAGTAGGTGAGTTAAATGCCAAACGAAATCACGCCAGAGCTATTAGTCGAATTTAAGGACAGAATGAAGCTGAGTGATGATGAAGACGCAAATTTAACTCGCATTTTAAAAGGGTCGATTGAGGATTTAATCGATATGTGTGGCGAATATGACGTGCATACAAGTGAACGTTTTAAAACACTAGTATTCGAGCATGGGCGTTACACTTACAATGACGCTTTAGAGTTTTTTGACAATAATTTTCAATCCAAAATCACTCAATTAGCCGTTTCAAAAGCACTGTCCGTAATGCCATCAACTGTGGAGGGCGATACAAGTGAGACCTAATAAATATAATTACAACAATCAAACGGGTATGTATCGTCATTGGATTTTAATTCGAAAACGCACTTTGACTACAGATGAATTGCTACAAGAAATCGAAACGTTTGAGGACTACGGAGGCTATTGGGCCATGATCAAAACGCTAAAAGGTAGCGAAATAATGGGTGCCAGTAGAGAGCAAACAAAAGTTGAGAAACGTTATGTATTGAAGTATGCAAAATCATTAGATGATTTTATCGATGATGAACATACAACTTTTGAAGTGGTTCAAAAGGGTGTTGTATACGATGTCAAAAGTGCAACTAATGATGATGATATGAATATTACCGTCACAATTGTAGTAGAAGGGCGGTCGTAGGATGACGTTATCTGAACTAGCTAAAAAATTAAATGCGCTTGGTTATCCAGTTGCATATTCACATTTTAAATCAAGACAAGATCCTCCTTATATCTGCTACCTAATTGTGGACGGCGATACATTCAATGCGGATAATACAGTTTTATTAGAAATCCCTTATGTAGATATAGAATTGTATGTGATCAATAAAGATTTAGTTGCCGAGAAGAAAATAAAAGATATGTTAAAAGAAAACAAACTCCCTTGGGATTATGATGAAATATTCATCCAATCCGAGGGAGTTTTTAAATGCACATTTTCAATTTCTTTTATCGATTAAGAAAGCGAACTATAGCCTTCCACATGAAAGAGAGTTGGTATAGATGAATGTTGACAGTTTAGCAAAAGAAATCAATAGGCAATTAGCGTTGTACGCCAACTTTGTTGAGGAAGAATTAGATGCAGTAGCAGAAGATGTAACGAGTAAAGCAGTTACAAAACTTAAACAAACATCTCCTGTAGGTGATTATGCAGGTGGAGGTCAATACGCTTCTGGTTGGAAAGTAAAAAAGCAAAAAGGCAGATATATAGTTCATAATGCTACAAATTATCAACTTACCCATTTGCTCGAAAAAGGCCATGCAACCAGAGATGGAGGACGTACTAGAGCATTCCCTCACATAAAACCTGTGGAAGTAGAGACAAATAAGGATTTCGAAAAAGAACTTATAAAAAGAATTTCAGAATGATTACAACGTATCTATTACGTTTTACTAAATAAAAGAAATGGAGACTATTAAATCTATGAGTAAAAATAAAGTATTATACGGTTTAACAAATGTACATTATGCGACATACACTCGTGATGAAGATGGTGCTTATAAATATGATGAACCAGTACGAGTTGAAGGTGCTGTATCTTTAACAATGGCACCAACAGGTGACCCAATGAATTTCTACGCAGACAACGGGATTTTCTTCTCGCGTAACTCAAATACGGGCTATGAAGGTACTTTAACAATTGCAATGATTACTGACAAGTTCCGTACAGATGTATTGGGCGAGAAGATGATTAACGGCGGTTTCCTTGAAACTTCTGATGCTAAAGGTAAAGATATTGCTCTTATGTTTGAAATTGACGGAGACGTTGAGGCTTCTCGTTTCGTTTACTACGATTGCACGGTTGCTCGTCCGACTCAAACAGCTAATACAACAGCAGAGTCAATTGAAATTGAAGGACAAGAATTATCATTCACTGCTAAACCACGTATTAACGACAAGGCTATTCGTTGGAATACAGGTGAGGCAACACCTGAAGAAATGTATAACGACTTCTTCAAAGCAGTTATCGAGCCTGTGGAAGTAACACCAACACCAGAACCTTAATAAAAAATAAAATTAAAACAGGAGGAATTACTCCTTATGGCAGAAACAACAATAAATATTTACGGTAAAGATGTAACATTCAAAGTTACAGGGCAAACACCTCTGATGTATCGAGCGATGTTTCCGGGTTCAGACTTCCTGAAAGACTTTATGAACTTGGAAAAAAATCAAGCTCAAGGAAATGCTTTTGAATCAATTGAGTTCTATCAAATGGTTTATTGCTTGGCAAAGAAAGCTGATTCAGAGATTTCAGAAATGAACGTATGGCTAGATACATTTGAAGATGGCTTCCCAGTTATGGAGATTGTTAATGATGTATTGCCACTAATTCAGGCAAATTTCATTTCAACTCAAATTAAAAAAAAGGCAACAAGAGCAAAGAAGTAAATGATGACCCTTCCACAGCCATTTATTTATTGATGGCTAAAGAAGCTAGGCTTTCATTTGATGAAATGGATTTAATGTCTATCGGTATGGTCTTAGAACACATTGAATTGTATTTTGAAATGAAACGTCCTAAAGATGATAAAAACGGAAAAGTTACAGTTAGAAAAGCAACACAAGCAGATATTGATGCGCTGAAAATCAAATAAACTCATGGGGAATTACCGATAATGGTAGTTCTCCTTTTTTATATATGCAGAAGATTCGTTTGTGATTTTCTATGAAAAAAATTATAGAAAGGAGCAAATATATTTAATGGCTGGAAAAGGAATTAAAGGTATTACTATAAATATCGGCGGTGATACAAGAGGTTTAGATAATGCATTAAAAGACGTCAATAAACAAGCCTCTCAAACTCAAAAAGAATTACGAGAAGTTGAAAGAGCATCTAAACTTGATCCATCAAGCACAGAACTTTATGCGCAGAAACAACAACTATTACAAAAGCAAGTACAAAGTACTTCTGAAAAGCTAGATGTATTAAAACGAGCGCAACAACAAGTAGAACAGCAATTTAAAAGTGGAGATATTGGAGAAGAACAATATAGAGCTTTTCAACGAGAATTAGTTACTACAGAAGCTTCGCTTAAATCGTATCAAGGTCAAATTGATAAAACTCGTGCAGAACATCATGCATTAGCTGAATCAACTAAGAACATGCAAACGTTCTTTCAAGCTACAGGAACTCAAGTGAATACTTTTGCAGATGTGTTAGGTAATAAACTTACAAACGCTATCAAAGAAGGTAAGGCGAGTTCACAGCAATTAGAACAAGCGTTAGAGAAGATGGGTAAGACTGCATTAGGTTCTAGCGCAGATATTGAGAATATGAAACATGCTCTTGCTAATGTTGATCAAAAAGGCATTCAACAAGTTCAAAAAGAATTAGGTCAAGTTGCTAAAGAAGCAAATAAAGCAGGAGATGAAGTAAACGGCTTTGGTAATAAACTTCAATCTGTAGCAGGTGCATTAATGGCAGGCGGTGGATTAGCCGCTATGATCCACGAAGCATTAGATGTATCTACTCTTAATACTAATATTGAAATATCAATGGATGTTAAAGGTGGAGATGTTGAGGCTGTACGATCTTCTATTAATAGTGTAACAGCTGCCATTGGTGACGAAGAAGCTGCATACGAAGGTGTTCGTAGACAAATGACGTTAAATAAAGATGCGTCACAAGCAACGAATGAAAAGATTATCCAAGGTGCAGGAATGGTATCTCGTGCTTATAAAGAAATCGACTTCAAAGAACTTATTCAAGAAACACATGAGATTGGTAAAGAATTAGGAATATCTCAACAAGATGCATTAGCGTTAACAAACCAATTATTGGGAATTGGATTCCCCCCAGAACAATTAGATATTATTTCTGAGTACGGAAATCAGTTAGAACGTGCAGGCTTTAATGCAGAAGAAATTCAAGCGCTTATGGCAGCAGGCGTTGAAACTGGTTAATTAGTAGCCCCTTATAGTAGTAATACTATATTGAACACCGAATATCGGGGGAAGCCTAAGTGCTATGCATATGGTAATCCCGAAGCGTCAATCAAAGAAACGCTCGAACGACTGACAAGGTGCATCTCTAGTAGATGATGATACAGTCTACTCCCCTAATAAATATCGGGAAACCGAGGGTACCAAGGACATGGAATATCGATAACCTTTTGGACGGTTTAAAAGAAGGACGTATTCGTGCAACAGAATTTGGAACTGGATTATCAAATGCTCAAAAGGATGCTATTAAAGATGCAGGATTATCTCAAAAGGCATTTGAAGATTGGGGTAACGCAATTGCTAAAGGCGGCGAAGATGGTAACGCTGCTTTCAGAGAGATGACACAAGCATTGGACGAAGTTGACGACCAGACAGCAAGAAACGCTCTAGGAGTAGAGATTTTTGGAACGAAATTCGAGGACCAAGGCGACAACATCATTGATACGATTCTTAACATGGAAGACCATTTAAAATCAGCAGGAGATATGCAGAGCAAACTTAACGGTGACGTTGACAAGATGAAAGCTGATCCTGCTTATAGATTAGCGGAAGCGATGAACAACGTTAAGCAATCCTTAGCGCCGGTTTTAGCAGATATTGCAGAAGTAGTTGCATCAATCGCAGACTGGGTGGCAGAAAATCCAAAACTTACAGCTACATTGGTTGCAGTTGTTACAGCTGTTGGTACATTGGGTGGAGCATTTGCTGTTTTTATGCCGGCTATCGGTTCTCTTGTTGGTATGCTAGGTGGTGCAAGTGCTGCGGCTGGTGTTATGGGTACAGTAATGGCAGCTTTAACAGGCCCGATAGGTTTGGCTATTGCAGCGGTTGCAGGTATTGGTGTAGGTTTATTTGCATTGAATGGACATATGAAACAATCATCATTCGAAGTCGAAGATTGGTCTAATAATGTAAGTGAAGGTACAGCTAAAGCAGTTGGCGCTTATATGGATTTAGATAAGCAAGCCACAGAATCATTGTTGCAACTTAAATGGTCGGGCGAAACTATTACTCAAGAAATGGCTACTAATATGGTTGATACTAATAATCAAATGACCGAGCAAATCTTGACTAATATGAGAGAGAAACATGCTACTCAATTAGAAGAACAAACTAACTACTTTAATGAATCATCAGCATTATCAGCAGAACGTGAGGCTGAAATCTTAGAACAAACTAAACAACGTCAAGTAGAAGAACAAACAGCTATTACAGAAGGTCAAGCTAAAATTAATGAAATCTATCAAACTGCATCTAATGAGAAGCGAGGCATTACTCAACAAGAAGCTACAGAAATAGAGCAGATTCAACTAAGTATGAAAGAAAAAGCTGTACAATATCTGTCTGAATCAGAGCGTGACCAGAAAGTTATCTATGAAACTCTTAAACGTGATGCATCTCAGATTACAGCGCAACAAGCGGCAGATGTTGTTAAGAATTCTAAGGAACAACGTGATAAAACTATCAAGGATGCAGAAGAAACTTATAAACAACGTGTTGCCGCAATTACTAAAATGCGTGATGAAGATAAATCTATCTCAGCAGAAGAAGCAGATGCCTTAATCAAAGAAGCAGGACGTGCTAAAGATGGTACTATCAAGAATGCTAATGAAATGCATACTAAAGTAGTTAGTGAAGCTAAAGGTCAAGCCAAGGAACATGTCAGTGAAGTTGACTGGGAAACTGGCGAGGTTTTATCTAAGTGGGAAAAGTTCAAAGGTGATGTTACTAAGAAAGCCGGAGAAATTAAAGATGGTTTCATTAAATCTGTAAAAGAAATTTGGACAGATGCTAAGAAAGTCTGGGGAGATATTGAAGATGTGTTTAGTAAAGCAATCGACAATATTAAAGGGTTCTTCAAGAATTTAGTATTGAAGATTCCAAAACCAGAAATGCCTAAAATGCCTAGCTTCGCATTAGAAACTAGTACAAAAGAAATTTTTGGTAAATCTATAACTTATCCTTCTGGTATCGGTGTAACATGGCATGCTAAAGGCGGTATTTTCGATTCACCTACATTATTCCCAACAGCAGGTGGTATGCATGGCGTAGGCGAAGCAGGACCAGAGGCAATTATACCTTTATCACCTAAAGTATTAGCAGGAATCGGTGAAGGAATTGCTAAACAAATGAATACTTCTCAACCACAAGTAGTTTATGTTCAACCTGCTCCTGTTTATATGGATGGCACATTAGTTGGCGAAATCACTTTTGATACAGTCGATCGATTACAATTTAACAAAACAAATATTGCAGGGCTATCAAAAGGAGTAAATATGAAATGATAATTCAACTTTTTAATGGCAAAAGATTAGATATAGCTGATTATAGTTTGAAACGTCTGTTTCATCATATCCCTTCAATTTCTTTAAGCCATATCACTGAGAATGTGGAAGGCAGAGACGGTTTGCTGTTCATGGAAACATTCTTAGAATCTAGAGTTATATCGGTAGAGTTATTATATGAATCGTATGATATTTATGATTACTATTTATTGCGTGATGAGATCAATGCTTTATTTACTCGTAAAGAATCATTCTATGTCATCTTTAAAAATGAACCATATAAACGATATTTGGTAAGGTTAAATCAATCGTTTGAAGTTGAGCCAAACCAATACATGAACTCGTTCACAGTGGAATTTACTTGTGTGAATATATTCGGTGAAGCTGTTGCAGATACTAGCTCTCTAAAAGAATGGGATAGTAATAAATGGGCATGGAATGGTCAAATTATATGGGATGATGATTTAAAGTATTCGTTTAACTCAAATTCATTCATAATTAAGAATTTAGGTAATGTTGATATTGACCCAAGACAAAGCGAATTAGAAATTACATTAAAAGGTACATTTGCATCCTCTGTAGTGATTAACAATGAAACTACAGGGGATGTTTATGTTTACAATGGTAGTCTTACATCTAATGACGTACTCGTTTTAAAAGGTGTGCAATCTTTTAAAAATGGGGCAAGCGTATTTAGAAATACAAACAAGAAATTAATAAGATTATTTGCAGGGGAAAACAATTTTACTATTACTGGAGGAAGTGTATCGTCTGTCGACTTTAACTTTAGATTCTTATATTTATAGAAAGGAGAATAAAATTTGACAATCATTTTAAATAGTACTGGTAATCCTATTACTCGTGAAGAACGTATAAAGATTAACGAAAACTGGGATAGAATTATCTCTGGATTAACGAAAATGCAATATCAAATCAATATGTTGGCAGGCGGAGAGGACGTTCAAAAGATTCTTGAGGCGATACAAAAAGCACTAAATGATATTGCAGAAGCACAACATAAATCAGATGAAGCATTATTAAAAGCAGAAGAAGCTCTAGTTATTACTATTGAAGCAGCTGATAACGCAGATACTAAAGCAAAAGAAGCAGAAATTGCTACACAGAATGCAAATAACGCGGCTCAAAAAGCATTAGATTCTGTTCAAGGTGTTACAGAAGTATTAGCAGATTTAGACAAAATTAAACAAGCTACTATCACTGCTACTCAAAATGCTAATGAAGCTACAGTAAGTGCTAATCAGGCATCCACAGAGGCGAAAGAGGCAGCAAAACACTCAATAGAAGAAACAGATAAAACAATCAAAAATATGAATGATACTATTAGTGCTAGTTTAAATGATAATAACCAAGAAGTTATTGATTTGATAACTACTGCTAACAAAGAAATTCAAGACGCTATTAGTAATATGAGCGAACAAACTGATACAGCATTACAAAACGTCCGAGATGCCATCACGGAATCAAATAAAATATCTACTGAGAACACTCAAAAGGTAACAGATGCAATTGATAATATGAAATCAGAAGTTAGTCAATCTGTTATTGATGCAAATACTGCTACTGTTAACGCTAATAAAGCAACACAAGAGGCAATCCAAGCATCTGAAAATATTAAAGGGTGGGATACTGCTAGAGTATGGAACTCTATAGATGAGTATATTAAAAACAATGTCGTAACGGACAATGGCTCTACATGGCAGGCAACTAAACCTAACACGAACTCAAAACCTTCAACGAGTAATGAAAATTGGATACTACTTGCACAACGAGGTGTTGACGGTACAGGTGCTGTTAGTTCTGTAAACAACGTCTTCCCTGACGAACAAGGTAATGTTGAATTAGATATTGGCGAAGGTACTATTAAAGCAATCAATAACAAATTACCAGATAGTAATGGATCAGTAACACTTTCAGCGTCTGATGTTGACACATATGATACTTCTATTCTTGATGCAACATTTGACCAATATAATAATAATATTGCTCAATTGAAAACTGAATTAGATACAAAAACAGGTTATGTGATGAAAGAACAAATACAATTAGACCCAGATAAAACTCTCCTACCGCAGTTTATTACTGATCACAAAAATGTTCAAAGTGGCGATGAATATAGTCGAAGATGGATGGTAGAGCAAAAATTTGTGAATCGTGTTGGAGAGTATTCCAACAGAATACAAATAGCGACTAAAATAGATGAAGGAAAGCCAGATATAAAAGTTAGACGTTATGCCGGCTATGCTTGGTCATCTTGGTCACCATCTGTACAAGAATTAGAGCAGGATATACAAGATGTAAAAGAACTAATACCATCAACAACTACAGGTGACATCACGTGGCATATATCACCAACAGGAAATGATACTACTGGAGATGGAACGGAATCAAATCCATTTAAAACTGTGCAATCAACTATAGATAAATTGCCTAAGTGTATCAATCACAATGTTACTATTAATTTGTATAATGGCGATTATAAAGAAACGTTAAACTTAGAAGGTTTTTACGGTGGTGGTGGTATTACTATAGAGGCTAACTCTTTTGCTAAAAATTGCACAACTCAATCGATAGAAGTTATAAACTGCTCAGTACAAGTAACGATTCAGAGAATAGGTCTCGTTACAACATTAAAAATAACTAACAGCAGATATACAACTATAAGGGGCTTAATAATAACTGAAAGTGCCACTAGTCTTGTTGGTGTAGCAATCGAGGAAGGTTCAAAAGTTCAAATAGATGATGTGGAAATATCCAACAGAAGTATTGCAATAGAAGCCTCATTGCTTTCAGAAATTTATTTGGCTAATTCTAAAGGGACGGGGAATAGTATAGGTTTAGCAGCCTATAGTGGTAGTACAATCATTAAATTTAACAGAGTTCCTACAGGGGATACACCAGAATATACGGAAAAGGGAGGTTTAATTCGATAATGAGAAAATTAAAATACTTTGACAATGAATATGAGGCAGAAATAATTGTTAAGAAAGAAAATTCTATCGAAGGTTATATAGACGACTCAAAAGTATTTTCTTTCAATGGTGTTACAGATTTTACAAACTTCACCCTTGAAGATGGTGAGTCTTTCGATAAAAATGCACCTTTAACAGAATTAGAACTCTTAAGAATGGAAATTTCAAAGAACAATGCAGAGATAATAGAATTTATAAAGTTAATGTCTCAAGGAGATAAATAATATGGCATTTACAATTGAATATCAACTCGTAAAAGGTTATGTGTATTTAATTCAAAAAGGCGAACGAACAGTAGATGACATCCCAGAACTTTTTAATTTTAAAGAATGTGTATTAGAACTTTTGGAAATTGAAGAAGAAAAAGACCGACAATGGAGACAGGTAAAATGATATATGTAACCAACGGTAATCAAGTTGAACCATTAATACAAGTATCTAATTTTGAACTAACTCAAGAGGTGAAGGGTGATTTCAATATCACTCTTACATCTCATAATACCAATAACAATCCTGCTCACAGGTTGTTACAAGAAGAATCTATTATTACTGTTGGAGATTTTGATTATCGTATCAAACAAATGAAAGAAACTAGACATGGTAAACAAATTGTAGCAGTAAATACATTCTATGATTTAGTTGATAAAAGACAAAATGAAATCTATGGTGGCACTAGAACATTCAATGAATTTGCTAACTTTGTATTAAAAAATACAGGTTGGACATTTACATCTAGTGTGAGTGGTAGTCAATTCATTGAAAACTTTGGTGAAAACAATGCGATTGCATTACTACAAGCATTATGTCAGGTATACGAATGTGAATATGTAATCATGCCAAATAATCGTATTCACTTTTCTAATCAAATTGGTGGGGATAGTGATGCTCAATACAGGTATGGACACAATGTCAAAGCGTTATCTAAAAATGTTGATACAACAGGATTGAAAACGTACATTGAAGGATATGGTGCAGCTAGTGAAGGTGGCGGACAATTATTCGTATCATATGAATCACCGTATGCTCAAAAGTACGGAAAGCGCGAAGCAGAACCTGTACATGACGATAGATTTACTAATGCTAATAGTTTACTAGAACACATTAAATCAGAGTTAATAGATTATCCAGAAGTTACATTCGAATTAGATTCTATTGAATTGTTAGATAAAGAATTAGGTGAACGTGTATGGCTTATTTATGAACCATTAGAGATGGAATTTCAAACACGTATCCTATCCCAGACTAAACAATTCGTTAATGGCGAATTAAGAACTACTAAAGTAGTGTTAGGAAATACACTTCCTAAGACAACTACGGATATATTAATCTCACAAAAGGTAGAAATTGATGAGAATAAGAAGATTACACGCTCTAAATTTGAACAGACAAATGACCGTATCACTATGGAAGTTGAAACTATTGGAGAATCAATAAGTAAGTTAGAACTCACTGATAAAGAGATTAAACTTAGTGTAGATGAAACGAATAAAAGTTTAGCAGAGTTTAAAATAACATCCCAACAGATTTCAACTAGAATTGAAAATAAAGTTGACAATCTAAATTCTGAATTTGTACAAACTTCTAATGAGTTTAGAACTAGTATTAATGACAATGGTCGTGCAATTTCAACAATGAGACAGGACCTTACGGGCTTTGAATTTACAGTAAACAGTAGAATTAATGATACTAATAGTAAAATAACTCAAACGGATAATAGGATTACCCTAGAGACTAGCGGAGAGAACCTCGTTTCAAAAATCAATATGACACCTTCCTGGGTAAAGATACAGGCTAAGAACATCGAATTAGACGGTGCTGTAATATCTAGAGGCTCTATAACAGGTCAAACAACTATTTCAGTTGGTACAGATTTATATGTAGGTAGCGATATCTATATGGACTATGGAAGAGGTAATAATAATCAGATACATTTCTATCCATATACACAAATTTATAATAACTACAGTGATTTATTTGTACAGGCAACCGATGGTACTTTGTGGTTAGGTGGTCAGTATACAAATCTACAAGGTAGTGTTTCTTTCTCTCAAGCAAACAGTGTGGATTTCTCAGGTACGCATGTTACAGGTCTAAATATGAGTGGTGGAAATGCCGATACAGTTAGAGGTTTGTGGATTGCTTATAACAGCACATACGTATATATTCGTGACCAATGGGGAAATAACGTGGCACAACTAAAACAAGTATAAAAATAAATGAAATGGAGATAAAAACTATGAAATACGAATTACATTTAAATAACGGAATGATTTATTCATTAAACGGAACAGAAATTGATGCACAAAAACTCACTGATGCTTTAAATAGTAATCAAGTGGGTTTTATTAATTTTGGAGGCATTATTGTAATTAAACATGTTGTAGTAGGTGTATTTCCTATCTTAGATACACCTGAAACAAAAGAAGTTAAGATGGAAGATGAGTAAGAAAGGATTGACCTGTATACCTATTTTGGGTTATAGGTTTTTTAATGGTGAATAAATGCTAGAAACGCAAGCAGAAGCTTAGCGTTATTTTTTATGCCTTCCACAGATAATTGTGGAGGGCTTTTATATTGGGGAAATGAAGGTGAAAACAATGGTGGAAACAATCAATAATTGGTTGCCGATTGTATCAGCATTAATTGCAGGGCTTTTATTTATTTGGCGCATTACAAACAACCTGAATAAAACGTTGCTGAGTTTAACTAATGGCATAGAGAGATTAAACCAACATCTAAACGAAGTTGACGAGACTGCAAAGGATTCAGCACAGCGTATCAATAATCATGAAGTACGTATTGTCGTTTTAGAAAAAGTAGCAGGTATTCAACGAAATACAGGGGAGAGTGTTCACTATGAAAATTAACTGGAAAGTACGACTACAACACAAACAATTTTGGGTGTCATTAATCGCATTACTTATCGTGCTCGCTAATCAAATAGCGGGCATTTTTAATGTCGATATTACTATTTACAATGAGCAAATTACAGCTATTTCAGAGACGATTTTGAGTATTTTAGGTTTGCTAGGTATTATCATCGACCCAACCACAAAAGGCGTTTCAGATAGCCAACTAGCAATGGATTATGACAAACCAAAGGACGGTGGACAATAATGGTTGTTATTCGTAAAAAATTAGTTCCTGATGTACAAGCTAACAAGGTCTCTTATGGCAAAGGGAACGCTAAAAAATACATTGTTGTTCATGAAACCGATAATACACGTTCAGGAGCAGATGCAGACGCACACGCGCGTTTACAATACGATGGTAATAGCCGTGACGCATCGTGGCATTATACTGTGGACGACAAAGAGGCAGCACAATCTTTTGAACATGCTTGGAGATGTTGGGCTGCAGGAAGTAACACAGGTAATAATCAAGGTATACAAGTAGAGGTATGCGTAAACGGTGACGGTAACTATCAAAAAGCAATGCAAAATGCTGCAGAGTTAGTTGTTAAAATCATGAAGGATGAAAACATACCAATTAACAATGTTGTTCAGCACAACCACTTTAGCGGTAAAAATTGCCCTCGCAATATGCGAGAAGGTAAAATTTCATGGTCGCAATTTATTACTATGGTTAAAAATGCAAGTGGTAATGTACAACAACCAAAGCCATCTATCGACAATAATAAATACCGCGTACTTACTGGAACATACGGCACAAAACAAGATGCAGAAAATGCACAAGATGTACTTAAGCACCGTTTTGGTTGGGTTGCGTATATTGAGCCTGACGGATCTAAATGGCGCGTTAAAACAGGAACATTTACTGGAATGGCTGCAGCACAAGCAGGAGCAAATAAAATTAAAACAGCAAAGTTAGCCCAGGTAACAAATATTGTAGCCGAATAATTTTAAAGCCCAGGTACTCAATTAATTTTGAGCCTGGGCTTTTTTTGTTTATTTATTGTTTATTAATAATACCTAAACGTTCCTTGATGGCATATTGAAGTAACTGAGAGAAGTTGACACTTTCTTTTTCAGCTGCATCATTAAGCCATTTAGGAATTGTTAAAGTTTTCTTAATTGCTCTGTTCTCATTTTCTTCTCGAACATAATCAGTCCAAACTTCGATAATAGAGATAAACGCACCTGGTGGAAGTGTAGAATTATCAGGATTTGAAGGAGAAGGGATTTCTTCGTTATCTTCTTCCATTCCATATAAGAAACCTGCTGAAACATCTTTAGCCATGTGTAGAGCTTCAGTCATGTCTGAGCCTTCTGTAATACATCCAGGTAGGTCTGGGAAAGTTACAGTGAAGCCTTCACTTCCGTCAGTGCCTGGGTCGAAAATCGCTGGAAAATAATATTTAGCCATTTATATAAAACCTCCTTGCAGGAGGACTATTTAAGTCCTGCCTGCTTTAGTATTGAGTTTGTAGTACCTATCTTAAGGTCTTTCTTTGGATGTGGAACCGTTACTGTTCCTTTTTTAGTAGGATGTTTAAAGTGATTATGACTTCCAACAACCCTATGTAAGTACCATCCATCTTTATTAAGAATTTTTATTATTTCTCTTGATGATATGTCTTTCATCTCCTTTCTATACTCTTATTATAACACGTATTATTTATACGTGCAATCATTAATTTCACTCTTTTGCTAAAAATTTTCATAGAAAAAAGCCACTCATTTAAGTGACTTAACTGTTTATTTTTCCATTTGTTTTAATGCTTTATCCATTTGGCGTTCATTAGATCTCACAGCAGAACTGTCTAATGTATCTTCACCACGGTATGTATATTTCGTGTTTTGGTAAAAATCAAAAGCGAATTTATTTATAGGAGTGTCGACTTGCCCATAAAATCTATTGATCACATTTGCTCTAAAGACATTACTTAACATATATTCTGCATTGTTTATATCAGCTACATACTTTTTATTTTTATATTCAGCAATGATATATTCTTCAAATTCTTTGATTTCGGCTTCCGTAGAAGGGTATTCTTTTGCATAAACCATAACTGCATCGTATTTCTCTGTAGGAGTTCCTTCCTTTGTAACAATTTCTTTCACTTTGTCTTGCCAAGTTACGGCAACAGGAGTTTCTTCCTTGTGTTCCGGAGCTGTTTCTACTTTTTTCTCCATTAAACCATTTTCTGTAATTACACTTAATTTACCATCTTTGAAAACAAGTGATACAGAAGATTCTTTTTCCACTCCATTTTCTCCATCGTAATCTAAAAATAAATATAAATCGTCATCTTCTTTTGCATCTGGATTTTTCGATAGTCCACCTACAATTTCTTTTACCTCATCAGGACTCATCCCATTTTCCAACTTTTTAAACTCATTTGGGGTAATTGTAGTAGTCTCTTCACCGCATGCAGCGAGTAAAAGTGTTGATAATGCTCCAACATAAAATAGCTTTTTCATATATTAAATCCTCCCTTTACATTTCCAATTACCATTCTAGGAAATTTAGAGGAAAAAGTACATATAAAAAAACAGACAACCGTGATTAGTTATCTGTTTTAAATCTTCGTACCGTCTTCCATGATGAAATTAATCTCCAATTTAACGTCCAAAGCCTCAGCGATCTTAATTAAATCTGTTATTGAATATGATTCGTTTTTCATTTTGCGAGATAGATTGGATTGAGTTGTTTCAATCTTTTCTGCTAATTGAGTTGCGTTCATATCAGATTCAACTAGTAATCTTTTTACCTTCTTTGTAATCTCCATGTATTCACCTCATTTAATATTATTCCTAAACATATTATAGCACATTTTGAAAATAAATATGTATTAAAATCATAAAATAGTTGCAATATACATTTTAATCATTTATTATGTATTTAACAAATAATTTATCAAAATGAGGAATTAAACATGCAGATATATGAATCTCACACAAAAGAATATTGGGTAGGAGCATTAGATTTAAACATCGATTTGGAAAAAGATTATGCAAGTAAAGCTGAACAATTAAAACCTGCAGCTATTGTATCTATGCGAAAGTATCAAGCTGGACAAATAACACTAAAAGAATTCAATGAGGAAATTTATGAATATAGCTTCTATCAAAAAAGAGCATATGAAGCTAGCGAAATAATTACCAAGAGTAAAGTAGCGCTCGAATGGTTTGATTCTATAATCACATGTTCACTATGCGGTAAAACGTTCAATGAGGCAGATGTAAATGTGGTTGATTATTCAGATGATGTTTGTGTAAATTGTGAGCCAAATTATAAAGAAATTTAAAAACTGAACAGGGAGCATCATAACTGGTGCTCTCGATTGAGTTTTTAAAAGACGAACGATATTCATTTTATGGATCCGTTAAAGTTCGGGATTAGAAAGCGAGGTGAAAACGATGGCATTTGAATACTTAGCAACTTACAAAACATTTGAATCAATAGCAGATATGGACTCAGCTGTTGAGGACCACATGGCAGCACACTACTATGACTTGACTGAATCAGAGCGTGCCATCGTTTTCAAACTTGCTAGTCATGCTTTGGAACATCCAGGGGCTTGTCATTTAAAAGCTTCAACAATTGCTACATCATTGGAGATCAGCACAAAGACAGTTTACCGTGCTATTTCAAAATTGGAATCGCTAGGAATCATTAAGAAAGAAGCGACTGTAAAAAGCAAAGGTGGTCAAGGTGCAAGCATTTATATCATTTTGCCTTACGATGTCTCACCGTCAATGTCCGAGCGTCAAAATGCTGAAAAGCCTTGTGAGAGTAACGTTTGCCCTCCACAATCTGAAAACCTATCTTTAAACTCTTTTAATCTTTTAAGTTCTAAACAAGCAAATAATAATTTATGTGATATAGAAAATGAATTAGCTTTGCAAGTTGAAAAGAAAAAGGAATACATGAATGAGTACCAGGTGATGCTATTTGATTTCATGAATAGCTTGCCATTAGCAGATAACTTAAAAGATGAATTACACAAGGTTGTATTAGCTACTCAGGTTCAAAGTGCACCAGAGTTTGTAAAAGCTAAGAACGTACTATTCAAAATTGCAATGGATATTAAAGAAGGTGTACTGACAATTGCTAGTACACTAAGAGCCGTATTTGTGGGTGCATTTAATAAGGCTACTGAGCGTTTAGATAGAAAGTCGAGTAAATCACGTTATATAGAAGAAACTCCATCTAAAGAACGTCCAGTGCCTTTCTACAATTGGTTAAAAGAACGTGATGGTCTTCCACAATCAATTAGTAATAGTCCATATAATTTAGATAATTGGGTAGAATGGTAGATGAATGAGATAATGATATGGGAAAACACTCTACTTTTGTTGGGTTTTTAACATCTGTTGGTAGAATATAAGATTACTAGTATATAATACTAAGAAATTATGTTTTTATAACTGAGTAGGAGGAGAATAATGAAAAAATTATTTATTGTGTTACTAGCAGCATTCGTATTTGCAGTAGTAAATCCAACAAAATCAGAAGCGAAAGTGATGTATGATGGAGCAGAAGTTGTAAAAGGGCAAACAGGGAAAATGACCTTTAAAAAAGACATTAAGGTATACAAGAAAAATTCAGATGGTACGTTTGAATCTTTAGTGGTTAAGCGAAATAACTTCTTTAGAACGTATGATATTGAAAAATATGATAAAAAAATATTCTATCAAATGGGGCAATACCGCGTACAAGCAACGGATTTGGTAGTTTTCAAAGAAGTACCAATAAAAATTCGTTCATCTTTTTATAACAAACCAACTTATATTGTTATTACTCGCGATGGTATTAATGATGGCTTATATTACGGATCTCACATCAAACTAGAAGGACCATGGAGTTTTAATTTCAAGGATACAAATAATGGACAACTACTACAGTATTGCGAAAGTGGTGATGGTAGTGAGGAATTTTGTTACGAGTATCCTGGTACAGACCTTAAAATCGCTGAGACAATATCGAGAGAAAGAGGTGTACGTTATGAACTAACAAGAGATGAAGAGGGGAAGGGCGTTCCATTAAAAGAATCTAAAACTGAAAGAATTATGAAAAAGGGAAGTACTGTTTTTTCAAGGTATGAACATGAAATCAATGGTTATATATTGGTAACCGATGAATTAGAAGGAAGACTCGATAATGCTGTTTATCTTCCAATGAATTCACTAAAGCCAGTTGGAGATAAGTGATAGATTAAGAATTATATAAAGCTCTCTTATTTATTTGATAAGGGGGCTATTTTTTATGGTTGATTGACATACGGATAGGATGTCTATCGATGTCTTGGGTTTAGCTAAAAAACTATTAAAAGACCACTCTGAAAGAGGGTGGTCTTAATTATTGTTCCTTTATATAGAAGAAAAGCGATATTTACGATACATTCATTGAAACGTTAAATAGTTTAAAATTATACTTTTACTGTATTAATTTTAATAACAATCCCAAATGTTACGAAACATTTTGCCACCGTCGATGAGAAGGGCTGCAAAGCGTATATCTCTATGGTGCAGGGGCAGGTAGAGGCCTATCGAGTAGATTTTATGGCTTATCCAACAATTGAAGATTTGGTAGCAAAAGGCTATTTAAAGAAAAATGTAACGACTTGTCCTAATAAAGAAGAGATAATGATTACTAATGATGGAGAGGTACGTTTGGCGAAGACTTCTTCCAATAATGGCTCTTAACTAATGGATACTATAAAAAGTGAGCGTGGCTTTACGTTTGTTGAAATGATCATTGTTTTGTTTATCGTTATGTGTTTGTCAGCGGTTGTCGTAAAGTATTCGGTTAAAGCAGAGGAAACTAGGGAGCTTGAGCGATTTTTTACACAAATTCAATTAGATCTGCAATATATACAAACGTATAGCATGCACCAAAGGGAATACATTTCGATGAAGTTTGAGAGTTCATCAAAAAGATATATCATTAAAAAGGATTTTTATACAGAATTATATGAACGTCCTTTTCCTAAAGGGGTTGAAGTCATTCTTTCTTCAAGTTCAATTACCACGATTATTTACAATTACAATGGAAACGTTATGACCCCAGGGACAGTTTATTTTAAAACGCCTCAAGGCACTAAAAAGGTTGTGATTACGTTAGGGCGAGGGAGATCGAGAGTTGAATGAATCTGGTTATTCATTTGTAGAAACAATTTTATCAATCGTCATTGTTATGTTATTATGCACGACATTAATACCGATCAGCTATATGATGAAATCGACTCTTTATAACAAGAAGTTAGAAGTTATCGCAGCTGAAACGGCCTATGAAGGCTTAAAGCGTTATCGCTATTTACAGCAAATGGAAGGCACTAACACCGTTGAAAATGTAGATTTTCAATGGTCTATGAATGGACAGGGGATATGTGTAAGTTTTCAAAATACACGAGAATTACGTAAAAAATGTATACAACTGACAGGTGAAGTCGATGAATGAACGAGGCTATACATTATTAGAAGCGTTATTTC
Organism: Lysinibacillus sp. RC46; assembly: GCF_041262385.1. NCBI lineage: Bacteria > Bacillati > Bacillota > Bacilli > Caryophanales > Bacillaceae > Lysinibacillus > Lysinibacillus sp. RC46. The sequence goes on from NZ_JBGCCF010000020.1 coordinate 45,649, forward strand.
AATTAGTTGTTTTTGTGCTTATTGCACACCTTGTTGTGTTTATTATGCTCTGGTTTGCAGAAATGAAAACAACAGTACTATCTGATGAACAATCAAAGTGGGAGCTTTTTGTTTATGATTTGAATATGTATTTAAATGATATTTCTTCATTTACGATTCGACAAGACCAAAAGAGAATAACCTTCCAGGAAGGACTTACTATTCATTCTATTGATTGTTATAGCAATTTAATTCGTGATCAAGTAAATGGTGGTCATGTACCAATGCTAATTGGTATTAATAAATGTAGGTTCCAATTTGAAAAAGATATGTTAACAGTAGCTGTTGAACTTCCAAGTGGTATCAAAAAGGAGCGAACTTTCTATGTTCCAGTTATTGAAAAATGACAGAGGGGCTATTTTTTTAATCGCAATTGCATTATTATTTTTTGTAACTACTTTTGTTCTTACGTATTGTACGTCTTATGAGATTCAGTTTCGAACATATAATGACCTAGAAAAGCTGAATATTCGAGCTACGATAAATTTATTAGGACAAATTTTGTCAGACAGTGTAGAATCGTAGTTATAAGAAGGTGATTCGAATGCGAAAAATATATTTAGTTGGTTTTATGGGCTCCGGCAAAAGTGCGTTAGGAAGACGTTTAAGCTATTTGTTAAAGATGCCATATTATGATATGGATCATGAGATTGTTCGGCAGCAGGGAATGACAATTCCACAGATATTTGAAAAATATGGAGAAGCACGTTTTCGGGAAATAGAAACAGAATTTTTGAAAAATTTCCGAGACGAAGCTTGTATTATTTCAACAGGTGGTGGGGTAGCGATCAATGCTGAAAATCGAAAAATAATGAGACGCAGTGGGCTCGTGTTTTTTTTAGATGCGACATTCGAAGATATATACAAACGAATACAGCATGATCCGAACAGACCAATAGTACAGAGTTCAACGAAAGAGGAGCTAGAGAAGCTGTATCATTATAGAAGAAGATTCTATCGTGAAACAGGACATATACAAGTGTTAACAGAGGGCAGAACACTCCGCCAAATTCTTGAGTATTTAGTATTCCAAGTCAAAAGGTTAAAAGGCGAACATTTATAAAAATTAATGAGTTGAATGTTCGTGTTTTGATACAGATTAAAAAATGATTGCCTTTTCAATGCAATTAATGTTAGGATATAGACAAATAAGTAACTAAATGTTCATTGAATACTAAATAGTACCAAGATGAATCTTGGGCGGATGATTGTGCGGGGAGAGCACGTGTAGACGTCACCGAAGGAGCAAATAACAAAATGTTATGAATCTCTCAGGTAAAAGGACTCGTACAAGACGCAACTCTGGAGAGAGCTGTAGTACTACAGCCACCAAAGGGGAAAGCCGGCTGATTGGCATTGTAGTAATGCGAGCCAGTCTGGTGTAACTTTCAGGTTTAAGGACAGAGAATCCCGAAAAGGGGTTCGTCTGTCTTTTTTTTATGTCTAAATGTTTTGCTAATGATGTTAGTTCCTATTTCTTAATTGAATGAACAAACAGGGGAAGCATGATGCATTAATAAAAGCAGACGAACTACTACCAGTAAAAAATGTAACTACCATTAAGGGGGCAAAAATAATGACGAATGAATTAAAGCGTACACCTCTATTTGAAGAATATGCAAAGTATGGTGGTAAAACAATCGACTTCGGTGGATGGGAATTACCAGTGCAATTCTCTTCTATTAAAGAAGAGCATGATGCAGTACGTAATCGTGCTGGCTTATTTGATGTATCACATATGGGTGAAATTTTAGTAACTGGACCTAATTCACTAGATTTTTTACAAAATCTTTTGACAAATGATATTTCAAAAATTGCAGTAGGTCAAGCGCAATATAATGCAATGTGCTATGAAGATGGTGGCGTTGTTGATGATTTATTAACGTATAAATTAGCAGACAATCATTATTTATTGTGCGTAAATGCGTCAAATATTGAAAAAGATTATGATTGGATGATGGAAAATCAACATCAATATGATGTGACGATTGACAATCAATCAGATGCTTATGCACAAATTGCCTTGCAAGGACCATTAGCAGAAGAGGCTCTTCAAACATTAACAGACACTGATTTAAAAACAATTAAATACTTCCGTTTCCAAGCAGACGTTGAAGTTGCTGGTCATAAAGCATTAGTATCTCGTAGCGGTTACACAGGAGAAGATGGTTTTGAATTATACGGCTCTCCAGAAGATATTAAAGCTTTATGGAATGAAATTTTAGAGGCTGGAAAAGACAAAGGCGTTGTTCCAGCAGGTTTAGGCTGCCGTGATACACTTCGTTTTGAAGCAGGTCTTCCATTATATGGGCAAGAGCTATCAGCAACAATTTCACCTCTAGAAGCTGGTATTGGTTTTGCTGTGAAATTAAATAAAGAGGATTTTCTTGGTCATGATGCATTAGCTGAACAAAAAGAAAATGGACTTTCACGTAAAATTGTAGGTATTGAAATGATCGATAAAGGAATTCCTCGTCATGGCTACAAAGTGTTTAAGGATGGTAAGGAAATTGGTGAAGTAACAACTGGTACACAGCTTCCTTCTTCTAAACGTAATGTTGGTCACGCGTTAATTGACAGCCAATTCACAACTATCGGAACTGAATTAGAAATCGAAATTCGTGGTAAGCACTTAAAGGTAGTAACAGTTGAAACACCGTTTTACAAACGTTCAAAATAAAAGTTGAAAAGAGGGACCTACATTTATGAAACATCGTTATTTACCAATGACGGAGCAAGATAAACAAGAAATGTTAGACGTAATTGGCGTATCCTCAGTTGATGAGTTATTTGGGGATATTCCAGAAAATGTACGTTTTAAAGGCCTATATGATATTAAAGAAGCAAAATCTGAATCAGCTTTATTAAAAGAATTAACGGCACTTGCTGCGAAAAATAAAGATACAAATGCTAACGTATCGTTTTTAGGTGCAGGCGTATACAACCACTATAAACCAATTATCGTGGACCATGTTATTTCTCGTTCAGAGTTTTACACAGCGTATACTCCATATCAACCAGAAATTTCACAAGGGGAATTACAAGCAATTTTTGAATTCCAAACGATGATTGCAGAGCTTACAGGTATGGATCTTGCAAACTCTTCTATGTATGACGGAGGAACAGCATTAGCGGAAGCGGGTATGCTGGCAGCTGGACATACACGCCGTAAGAAAATTTTAGTATCTGAGGCGGTTCATCCTGAGTATCGTGATGTCGTTGCTACATATGCATACGGTCAATCCATTGAAATTGTTACTGTTCCACAAAAAGATGGTGTGACAGATGTAGAAGCTTTAAAAAAACTAATTGATGACAATACGGCAGCTGTTATTACACAGTATCCTAACTTCTTTGGTCAAATAGAGGACTTACAAGTAATTGGCGATATTGCACATGAAGCAAAAAGTTTATTTGTCGTATCTTCAAATCCACTTTCACTAGGAGTTTTAACACCTCCTGGTAAGCTAGGTGCTGATATTTGTGTAGGGGACGCACAGGTCTTCGGTATTTCTGAAGCATTCGGTGGTCCGCACTGTGGTTTCTTTGCCGTAACAACGAAGCTAATGCGTAAAGTTCCAGGTCGTCTTGTTGGTGAAACAGTAGACGGTGAAGGTCGTCGTGGTTATGTTTTAACATTACAAGCGCGTGAACAACATATCCGTCGTGATAAAGCAACATCTAATATTTGTTCGAACCAAGCACTTCTTGCACTTGCTGCTTCTGTAGCAATGACTGCTCTAGGTAAGCAAGGCGTTCGTGAAATGGCTATGCAGAATATCGCGAAAACTCGTTATGCTAAAAATGCCTTTGAAGCTGCTGGCTTCACAGTAGCATTCCAAGGTGCACACTTTAACGAAATCGTCGTAAAGACAAATAAATGTGTGAAAGAAATTAATAAAGGCTTAATTGATAAGGGGATCATTGGTGGTTATCCTTTAGGTCAAACATATGACTCTCTTAAAAATCACGTGCTAATCGCAGTAACAGAATTACGCACGAAGGAAGAAATTGATGCACTTGTTGCGGAAATGGGGGCTCTTAATGCATAACGAAAATCAATCACTCATTTTTGAAATTTCCAAAGAAGATCGCGTAGGCTACAGCTTAGAAGCACTTGATGTACCAGAGGTTGATCTTGCAGATTTACTGCCAGCAAACTTATTACGCTCGGAAGCAGCGGAATTACCAGAGGTATCTGAGCTTGATATTATGCGTCACTATACAGCACTTTCTCGTCGCAACCACGGTGTAGACTCTGGCTTCTACCCTCTTGGTTCTTGTACGATGAAATATAATCCTAAAATTAACGAGGCTGTTGCACGAATTTCTGGTTTTGCAAATGTTCACCCATTACAGGATGAATCAACAGCTCAAGGTGCGATGGAACTTCTTTACAATCTACAAACTTCATTAGTTGAAATTACAGGTATGGATGAAGTGACATTACAACCAGCGGCAGGTGCTCACGGTGAATGGACAGCGTTAATGATGATTCGTGCCTACCATGAAGCAAACGGTGAAGGCCATCGTAATAAAGTTATCGTTCCTGACTCTGCTCACGGTACAAACCCAGCATCGGCAACTGTTGCAGGCTTTGAAACTATCACTGTTAAATCAGATGATAATGGTTTAGTAGATATTGAAGATTTACGCAAAGTAGTTGGTTCTGATACAGCTGCATTAATGCTAACAAATCCAAATACACTTGGTCTATTTGAAGAAAACATTATCGAAATGGCAGAGCTTATCCACTCTGTTGGCGGTAAAGTATACTATGACGGTGCAAACTTAAACGCAGTTATGAGTAAAGCACGTCCTGGTGATATGGGCTTTGACTGCGTACACTTAAATTTACACAAAACATTTACTGGTCCTCACGGTGGCGGTGGCCCAGGTTCAGGTCCAGTAGGTGTAAAAGCAGATTTAATTCCATTCCTTCCAAAACCAGTTTTAGTAAGAACAGAGGAAGGAACATATCACTTCGATTACGACCGTCCACAATCAATCGGACGTGTTAAACCTTACTACGGTAACTTTGGTATCAACGTACGTGCATACACTTATATTCGTACAATGGGTCCAGATGGCTTAAAAGCTGTAACAGAATACGCTGTACTAAACGCGAACTATATGATGCGTCGCTTAGAGCCATTCTATGATCTACCATATAACCGTCATTGTAAACATGAGTTTGTACTATCAGGTCGTCGTCAAAAGAAACTTGGCGTTCGTACTTTAGATATCGCAAAACGTCTGTTAGACTTTGGCTACCATCCACCAACAACTTACTTCCCATTAAATGTGGAAGAGGCACTAATGATCGAGCCAACAGAAACAGAATCAAAAGAAACATTAGATGCATTCTGCGATATTATGATCCAAATTGCAAAAGAAGCAGAAGAAAATCCATCAATCGTACAAGAAGCACCACATACAACAGTCGTAACTCGTCTTGACGAAACACGCGCTGCTCGTACACCAGTGCTTCGCTATCAAAAAGCATAATTAACTGCCTTAAAGCGTCCGATAAGTATTTAAATACTTGTTGGACGCTTTTTTATTTATTTTTGCTAGCCATTTTAAAGGCAAAAATAGGCGGTTCAATAAAGCCGAATTTAGAATAGAACTTGCATAGTGATGGATGGAAGTGTCAAAGTGATGGACAAAACCAGCGAATCGACGGATGGGAAGTCGAGAGCGACGGATAGGAGAGGGGAAATGTCGGTTAAACGTCCAAAATGGAGGGGCGTCACCGGAACGGTCGAGACACTTTGGAGCTGCTGCACCCAGGTCAGTACGTTCCAAAAGAAGTGTTCATAAACAAAACTCGAGGACATTTTGAAATAGAGCGAGCGTTCAGATTTCACCAATTTGCTCGCTACTTTGATCAGACGTGTGCGAATAGTTTGGATTTGAATCGCTTTATATTTTTTCTGGAAACTGAGTAAGCGTACTCAGTTCGTAAAATTATAGGCAAGTAGGCTTATCATCATACTTGCTTCATTGATGAAATTTTCCATATTGTCGGATGTGATGAACTCAATCAAGTAACGCCTGATTCGCCATTTGAAATTGATGAGTTGCTTGCATGTCAAAGCGCTTGAAGAATCTTGATAACGACGGTTGAGAAGTGAGTGAAGGTGTATCAAGCAATTGTGTAAAAATCAGATCATGTGTTAAACAGTCTGCCGAATCATCCTCATGATAACCTGCAATCAGCTGATAAATTTGTTAACGAAGTAGCTGTTAACCTTTTATAAAAGGCTATTACCTTATATTGACAAGGGAAAATTTGTTGTGTATTATGAGTTATAGATACCGACGGTCGGTATTAAAGAGGGGGAAGAAATATGGCAAGAAATAAATATCCAGAACAAACTTTAGAACAAATACTATCTGTATCAACAGTACTCTTTAAAGAAAAAGGTTATGAAAAGACTAGTATACAAGATATTATTGACAAGTTAGGTATGTCGAAGGGAGCGATTTATCACCACTTCAGATCAAAAGAAGAAATATTACTTGCAGTGATGGAGAAACAATTTAGTTATGCTACACAAATGTTTGATAATTTGATTAATAATACTCAAGCAGCTAATTCTAAAGAAAAACTTACGAAGATTTTAGAACACATGGTAGCAGATCCCAAAGCACATTCCATAGACAGTATCTTGATCACGCAGATAAAAAATCCCCAATTTGTCGTGACAGGAATTAAAAATGGTGTGAATAAGGATGCACCTAGTATTGCGAAAATCATGTTAGAGGGAAAAGAGGATGGGTCAATTAATACGGATTTTCCAACTGAATGTGCAGAAATTTTTATGCTGTTAGTAAATATTTGGATTAATCCTATTCTATTTGAACGAGAACATGATGATACAGTTAATCGTTTAAGGTTTTTGCAACAGATGATGAAGGGATTGGGGGCGGATATTGTCAGTGATCAACTGATAAATAAATTATCTGAACATTATTCTGATATTGGAGGATACATTCAAAATGAATAACAATAAAATTGTAGTAAAAACAGAAAATCTGGTAAAAGTACTTTCTAATGTAGAAGTAATAAAAGGATGCAATATGACAGTTCGACAGGGGTCTATTTATGGTTTTTTGGGAGCGAACGGTGCGGGTAAAACAACCATTTTTAAAATTTTAACGGGTCTACTTACACCAACAGTAGGAAAAGTAGAAGTGCTTGGTATGGATGTTACTGTCAATAGGGATAAGATTTTAAGAAACATCGGCAGTATTATCGAAGTGCCTATTTTTTATGAACATCTTTCAGCAGAAGAAAACTTAAGTTTGCATCTTTCTTATTTGAACAGAGAAGAGGTTGATATTTCTAAAGCTTTAGAAAAGGTAGGGCTTGTTAACACAGGTTCACAGCCAGTCTCCAAGTTTTCATTAGGGATGCGACAACGATTAGGAATTGCAAGAGCATTAGCCCATCAACCCAAATTGTTAATATTAGATGAACCGATAAACGGACTAGATCCTTCTGGGATTCGCGATATGAGAAAATTGTTTTTGGATCTTGTGGATAATTATGGAATGACCATTCTGATTTCCAGTCATATTCTCAGTGAAATTGAGCAAATTGCTGATACAGTAAGCATCATTGTTGACGGAGTTATTAAAGGAGAAGCAACGTTGTCCGATATCAAAAAGCAGTATCCTGGTGGAATAGAGGAATTCTACTTTGAAATGATGAATAGGGGTGTCAAAATTGTTTAAATTAATGAAACTGGAGCTAAGACGAAATAATCTTAATACTTACATGAGGTTAAGTATGATTGGATGTATGTTTCTTATTGGATTTATCTATTTTGTAGCTATTGTAGCAAAAGTAGAAAATGAGCCGGATTTTCAAAATTATTCGAATATCTTTTTGTTCACTAGTATCATGAGTATGTTTTTTTTTCCATCCTCTCCGCAACTATGTTTTCACGGTTTGTAATAGAAGAATATAAGGGGAAAAAGATGATACTTTTATTTTCTTATCCTGTCAATCGAAAAAAAATATTACTTTCTAAAATCGCGGTAGTTGTTGTGTTTTCAACTGCTTCAATGATTATCAGTAATATTCCTCCAATCGTTATTTTTAGTATTACTGAATCTTTCTCACCAATTGTTAATGATACGCTATCCTCAGAATTACTGTTTTCAGTCATTAAAACAATCATTATTTTGTCTATAGGTATGAATGGAATTACCTTAATTGCCATGAGAATAGGTTTTATCAATAAATCAATTCCTAGCACCATTGTGTCAGCTCTCTTGTTATGTGCTCTCTTTGGAAATGCTGTTATAGGCAGTTTTGAGAAAAGTACTTTAAGCCTGATTATATTAGCGATTTCTACAGCTGCAGGAATCATTGCCACAATGAATTTGATGGGGAAAATTAATAGAATCGAAGTGGAATGACTTTGCAAAAAATGACATTTTGATTATTACGTGTTGAAGATTGTTTTTGAATAGCTAAAATATGAAAAAAATAAATGAAAAGGAGAAAACGAAATGGTTGGATATAGTGAATTAATTGATAGAAAAAAAGTTTGTTTAGATCATACGATATCAGATATTGCACTAGATTGGATCACAGGTGATATTCATATTTTTGAAAATGAGAATGATGAAATAAAAGTTGTTCAAATCACAGATACAAAGTTTCCAGAACATAAACTTTTTCATCATACAGTAAAAAACGGAAAGCTTTCCATTACAGATGGTAGGAAAAAGAAGATACAAATTGGATTCAATCTTCATAAAACAAATTTGGAAATATATCTCCCTAAAAAACAATTTGATTCTATTTCTATTGACTGTACTGGAGTTAATTTGTTTGTTGATTATCTTGATACAATAAAATGCAAGTGTCATTTAACATCTGGCACTGCTAAACTTTCAGGGAAAATAGAGGAATTTACTTTCCATGCCATCGGGTCTAATGTATCGGGAGATTTTTTGGAAATTCAGAAAGTACACTTACAGACGACAGCAACTAAAATAGACTTTTCGGGGAAATTTTCAGAAATAAATGTCAACTCAACTGGTAGAACTATTAAAGTGAGTTCCTCAACTATGTTACAGGAAATCAAATCGACTTCTACAGGAGCAAATGTAAAAATAGAGATTCCAGAAAATGACGGCTTTTCGTGTCATTTAAAAAAACTTTCAGGAAACTTTAAAAGTGATTTTTCTTTAGTGCACTCTGGAGATTCTTATATATACAAAAATGGAAAAAATATATTTAGTGCAGAAATTAGAGGCGGTTCTTTTTCAATATCAAAAATTTAAAATACAACTAGTGATAACTGAAGTAGAATGCTACTTCAGTAAGTATCAAGAGAAGAAAGGTCTAGTGAGTTTTTACTTGATTTGACATATTATAATTCATCTTTATAAAGGAGAAAAAAACATGGAAATCCCATTTTTAGTAGGAACAGGAGTAGCTGTATTGGTGTTGTTAGTAGGGATTTTTGGATTAGTCAGTAAGAAGAACGGGAAACCCAACAAGTGGGCCTGGTGGTTGATAATAATTGCATGCTGTGCGTTTGTTAGTGCAATTATTAATTATGGCTTAATTTAAACAAATAATTATTGGGAGGCATTCTTGGAATTGGCTACTTTAAATAGAAACTTTGGAGTATTAGTTATTTGTCAGGTGATTACTTTATTTGGAAGCTCCATTCTAAGGTTTGCATTATCATTGTATATCCTTGATCTAACTGGATCAGCAACAATATTTGGCTTAATATTAGCAGTTTCAACAATTCCTACTATATTTTTAGCGCCTATCGGTGGTGCTATTGCCGATCGCACCAACCGAAGAAATTTGTTGGTAATACTTGATGTTATTAGTAGTGTCATAGTTGGCGGATTGGCAATATTTTTATTTACTAGTGAAACATCCATTATTCCGATGATTGGGATTGTTATGACTTTAATGATGATAGTTAGTGCTTTTTACCAACCTACTGTACAGGCAAGTATTCCTGTATTAGTGGAACAAGAAAAACTACTAGGGGCAAATGGTGTTGTGTCAGGAGTTTCTTCTATAACTAATTTTGCAGGTCCAGTTTTGGGAGGACTTTTATATAGTATCTCAGGCATTGAAATGATCGTCATTATAACTTGTATCAGTTTTTTCCTCTCAGCTGTATTAGAGCTGTTCATAAAAATCCCATTTGAAAAGAGAGATCAACCTTATGGGGCAGTGAAGACAACTCTTCTGGATATTAAGGATGGAGTGTCATACATCGTAAAGGATAATCCATTTATATCCAAAGTAATATTAATAGCTGCAGCATTAAATTTATTTATTACACCACTATTTTTAGTAGGGATTCCGTATATTATCAAGATCACTTTAGGTATGAGCGATAGTTTATTTGGAATAACCCAAGGTGGTATTTCTTTGAGTATGATATTTGCGGCTATTGCAATTGGTATTATTTCAAAAAAACTTAAAGTAAATAATCTGTATCTCTGGTTTGTTGCAAGTGGATTTCTATTTATTCCAATGGCACTTACCATTTATCCTGAATTTGTAAATAATAATGGGGAAATAACCCTACAATACCTTATTTTCTTGTTAAGTTCAATGCTAATTATGTTCGCTATTACCATTATTAATATATTTATCATTACATTACTGCAACAACAAACTCCAAATTTATTGCTAGGAAAGGTAATGGCAATTTTAACAGCGGTTTCGACTTGTTCGGTACCTGTTGGTCAAGTATTATTTGGTACATTAATTGATAGATTTGCAGACTATGTATATACATTAGTATTTGCAGTAGCAGTTATAACAATCTTATTGGCATTAGTGACAAAAAGATTGTTTAGCACAGTTGAACAAGTTGATATCAATCAGAAAGTATCAGCGAGTAAATAAAAGTAGTAAATGTATACAAAGCAAAAGGTGGAGTAGAATCGAGGAATGAATGGTGAAAGATATTAAATTGTTTTGCTTACCTTATGCTGGTGGATCTGCTGTAATGTACAACTCACTTGAAAAATACATCAATGAAGTAATTGAAATTATTCCACTTGAGTATTCGGGACATGGAGAAAGAATTTTATTGTAATTTCAAAGAAATGGTCAGTGATATAGCAATAACTATTATAGAAAAATTAACTGATGCACCATTTGCCCTTCTTGGATATAGTATGGGAAGTTTAGTAGCATATGAAGTATACTATTTAAACCTTTTGATGAGCATAGTTGGATAGATGTGGGGATTGGTGGGTCTATTAGCCAGTCAAATACTTGAGCACCACTTAAACTAGGATATTCTTGAAGCCAGTTCACAATCCAATCGCGTTAAAGATCTAACTTTTTCTTTCGTTCAATTGAACCAAATTCTTCAACTGCTTCTTCAAATGTCATAGCCATATATTTATAAACTGTTTTTCGTGCTATTTCAACTGTTTAGCAATCTGTGATATTCGAAGTTTTTGTTCCCGTAACCGACGTATTTCTAGGTATAACATTAGCTTTTCCTATATTGGTTCAGCCCCTTGTAAAAGAGTAATTCTAGTTTACTAGAATTGGCTTTATCGGTGAAAAAGTGTTCAAATGAAATGAGCAAAATCTGTTGATTTTATTTTAGCGTTTATAATAGAACTATCAAAAAGATGGTTAGAACCGGCGAAATGACTTAAAACACCAGCAAAGTGCCGGGAAAAAACAAAGCAACAGCTTCACATTGTGCCTAACACCACCATACGATGTAGAACTACTATAAGAGAACTATTTAATATAAGGGTGTACGTTGATATACTTACATTAATTTATATTTTAGTTAAAATAATGGTCGCAACCAAAAGTTGCGGGTGACAGTTGTTAAAACGTATGCCATTTATCTTTCACTAGTAGAAGACTCCTATCTCTAAGGTGGTGAAGTGTGCGGATGCGGTCCCCTATCAGTGGGTGTCCTAACACCTACTAAATGACAGGCGAAATCAACCACACGTTATGGTGATGATGTAATAAATTGTTCGTAATTCATGTGTTGAAAGGGATGATCGATCGAAAATGCAAGCGACTGAAGTTGAATTGGGCTTACCGGCAAACAGCGTTCTGAATGATACATATAAAATAAAAGAAGTTATTGCTACTAGTAAATTGTCCTTTGTTTATATTGCAGAAAATACTCAAGAAGGGAATCAGCTAATTATTAAGGAGTTCTTTCCGAATGACATTGCTTTACGGGATTTGGATAATAAAACAGTCATTAATCGTTTGCCTTCAACAAAGCAGAAATTCGAGGATTTAAAAGCTATTTTTCTAAATGAAGCGTTAATTATGCAGCAAATAAATCATCGTAATATGGTCAAATATATTGACCACTTTGAAGAAAATGAGTCGATTTATATCATCATGGAGTATTATGAAGGAACGTTATTGGATCAATATTTAAAGGATTATCCTATTAATGATAGAGTTCATTTATACACTAATATTTTTCTCCCTCTTATTGATGCTTTATGCTATTTACATAAGAAAGGCATACTCCATCGTGACATTAAACCAAATAATATTTTGATTGATTCTGAAGGTAATCCATATTTACTAGATTTCGGTTCAGCGACTTTTTACAAAATAGATGAAAATTATCAAATATTTACTAGCCCAGGATATTCTCCTCTTGAGCAATATTCGACTATATCTGAGCAAGGTGTATATACAGATGTTTATAGTTTAGCAGCAACATTTTATTATTCTTTGACTGATGTTATTCCACCTGATATATCGCAGCGGTTGATAGAGGATAATATTAAGAATGTAAGAATATACAATAATAAGGTGAGTACTCTTTTATCTCAAACTATAATGTGGGGGCTGGCCGTGCAAGCGAAGAAGAGGTGCTCTTCATTAAAATATATGAAATTGGTCATTACTATTGAAGATATTGTCAATAGGATAATGAACCATTTTAAGGAAAATAATTCAAACTGACCAATAATTTAGGTAATGTGATTCTATGTTATCATTTTACAATTAAAGGTAGGTGCTTACGAAGCAGCTTATGGTGTAAAAAAAATACGCTATAAGCTGTTTTTTAATAAAAAAAAATGAATACATACACTTTATTCGTTAAAATATCATAAATTTCTCAATGCTTATTTTTTACCATGCACCCAATTAAATACATTTATTTTACAAAATATTCAAATGTAAATATTGACAATATAATTAGATGTTGTATAGTTACTTTGTGATACATATTGTCATCAGTGATGTAGAAGTAGGTGGTTAAGAATACAATTCTAACTGTATATTCTTTATCTTGCGTTACCATTTTATTACTTAATAGTCAATTTTTATTTAGTGCTCACTGATGATTATGCTTACTCGAAATTCGTTACAAAAGGGAGGGATGGCTGTATAATCATACGGCCGACTGAATGGAGATTATTAGTCAAACAAACAGAACCATGCTCTTTGAGGAAATTAATCCGGAAAAAATGGATTTAATTACGCTTGTTGGAGATGTAAAAGGAATTGACAGCCTTAGTGATGAAAAGATCAAAGAAATGAATGAATACCTTCTTGTCAAAAGCTTCGATGAATTTTTAGACAAGTTTTCTCCAACGGTTTATTCATTCTACAATGCTGCTAACCAAAAGGTTATGTATACATTAAAGAAACCAGAAGGAATTCAAGATGACTGTATTTCTGAAATAGCAATTGACCAAAATAATGATTTTTTGAAAATGCTCTTTACTCTAATTGATACGAAAAGAAGTCAGGGTATTGCGAATGTTGATTTTAAATTTGAAAATTTGCTAGATATGATCTCTCCTAAAAAGGTTATGGACGACATTCGACAAGTCAGAAAAGAAATCCATTACCTATACGGTGAATATGACAAATTAGATGACGGTGATCCAAAAAAATTGGATACAGGAGACAAGCTAAACTTGATGTTTGAAGTAGCAAGTAGAAATTACAACAATGTCATGGCGATGCTTCCTTTAGCAATTGAGGATATTAAAACAAGACTATTGTTAGGTGTTAATCAGGATGAAGATGAATCCGAAAAATTACAAATTGGGACACTTTCTATCGGTGATAATGGTGAATTAAAAATCATAGAGGCACCGCAAAATAATAGCTCAGAACTGATGGTTATTGAAGAAAATAGTAACTATGGTTTAAGCACAGTTTTTGAAGAGGATTATGAGGCGATTACAGAATCACCATCCTCCTATGTCAAAGATTTAGTCGTTAGAACTTTCTCTCCGTTACCAGCTGTGAAGGCAGAATTTGATGTAGAGACTGAAGTACAAAATTACAATACATACTTAGAATTCTATAAGGATGCTAAGGATGAATTTGTAAAAACTGTAAAGCCATTAATGGAAAAGCTATTGGGCGTAAAAATGTACTTCGACCAGTATGCAACTAAAAACAAAGGTATGCAGCCTTCGTTACTTGTAACGAACACAAAGTTAGATATGCTCGTTAAAAGTAATAATCTACCACGATTACGCACGTATTTAAATACAGTTAACTCGAAAAATGACTTTACAGATACGGTGTGGTATGGAATTGTTCCTGCTCTGGAACTAGAGGCATCTGGAAAAATGAAAGTAAGCAGAGCTAGATTTAAAGGGAACGATAAGGTTGCCAAGCAAGAAGGCAATACAATGGAATCGTTATCTATTCTTTTAGATACTGTGAAAGATTATAAAGTACAGATCTTCTTCAACTTCATGGCGGAAGAAGAAACGACTTTCAGTGGAATTGCTACTGCAGGTATTGATCGCCTAATCGATAAATGCTCAGTGCTTGTTCGAAAAGATTATAGTGAGTTTGCGATACCATGTTTACCGAACTTCACTATTATTCCTAAAGATAAATCAGGTGTAATCATTGATACAAGAATGCAGACAACAGAAAATGGAGCACGATTATCTAAAGAGAAAGAGGATATTTTAAAGCTTTGGATAGAGGGCGTCTATGTTGGTGCTAGCTATGTAGCAGCAGGAATCGTTTCAGCTTATCAATGTCCAGAATATTTGAAAGACTCATTCAGAAATGTTCAGAGAAATTATCCTGGTGTACGCTTCGATATCGAAGCGGGTGATAACTCACTTAAAGCCGTTACAACAATGGCAAAAGAAATCTCAGGATTTACTAATAATATTAAAGATGCTATTAACAGCAGAAGCTTTGGCTTTGTATTCTCTTCGGAAAATGCGCAGCTGCAAGATAAAGATATTAAACGTATTACTGTGTATAAAGCTAGAAGTCTAGCGATGGAAGAAGATGGATTTGATTCAATCTACAAAACACAAGTTAGTACGTATATTGAGAGAATTTTACGATTCCAATCAGGCGACTTTAAGCACGAAAATATCGTTCGATTCTTTAGTAATAATCCAAGTAGCCAAAAAAGCAAATGGCTTCAAGAAAAAGGCTATGTAAACTCCATTATTCACGATGGAGATGACATCGGCTACATTATCGATGAAAAAACAAGCACATGTCAGATTGACCTAGTGTTTAACGGTAATGTGAAGAATCTTGAAGTCATGATTACAAAGGCAAGTAGTGCTGTTAAGGCCTAACAAGTTTACACAGACAATCAAAAACTTTTTAACTTCTTTCAGCATATCTCTTTTGTACCGAAAGCGAAGCGGCAGGTACAGAAGTCTCCCACCTCTATAGGTGGTGAGATGAATGCGAATTTAAGCTACTTTTCAGCGAGTATCCAAACACTCGCTGAAAGAAGTTAAAGCCTCCGGCGGATGTCACGGAATCGGAAAGGAATTCTTTGTGCAAGCACAAAGCCGATTCCGGACGCAATTATGCCGAGGCATAATTGATGTAGTATGTTTAAGATTTACTCATAAATCTTTTAACATAAATAGAATCTTCCATAAATTTGCAAGGTGAAAACATTACATATTTCTTCATGTTTAATGTGTTTGCATTAGGCGTGGAGAAATGCATACAGCTAGTTATAAATTCACCTAAAGCAATTTATTGAGACGATTCAACAAATACTAGGAGGTACTAAAAATGGGTTTTGTATTAAAAGTAGAAGGATCAGAAGCAATTGAACTAGGGTTAGATAGCATTATGTCTGTTCAGTATGAAACAGACACTCCAGATGACTCTAACGCACGTTCTACAGATGTAGGAGCAACTTTAAAAATAAGAGGTAAAATCCTTACTGCAACTGATGGTGACAATTCTGATGATACGATGAAATTAGGATTGTGGTCATTAGTACCAGCTGAAAAAGCTGACTGTTACCGTAAAGTAACATTAGAAGTTATTTCTGCTGATCAAGTAGTAAGAAAAATTAATTTCCCAAATGCTTTTGTCGTTGACTATTCAGAAAAATATGGTGACACAGAAGGTATTGGTGAATTTTTCTTATTCATTAAGCAAAAGAAAGACAAAACAGACTTGGCGAAAATCGAAGGCGGCTACGCTGTCTAAGATTGTTGCTTGATAGACACTCCACATTATCTAAGGGACTTTCATAGTTCCTTAGATAATTTTGAATAATCCTAATACTGGGGATGAAAAACATGAAAACGCATTATGAAACTTTAGGTGTCAGTAGAGATGCTACACCAGAACAAATAAAACTCGCTTATCGAAAACTATCAAAAAAACATCATCCAGACGTGAGCGGTGGAAACAAAGAATCTGAAAAGATTTTTTTAGCAGTGACAGAGGCATACAAAGTACTGAAGGATCAAACTTCAAGAGAAGCATATGATGCTCAACTAGATGGGGCTGGTCAAAGTTGGAGTAATGGACAAACTTATGAAAAACAGTCTACACGCCAACAGTCTACTGAAAAAAAGCCAGATTTTAATATGAGCAATATTGAAAAAAACTTTGAGCACTTTTTTGGCTTTAATCCTAAAACGAAAGAAATGGGATCAACCCTTAACAAGAATGCAAAGAAGAATCCACTAGATACAACAGATTTATTTGAACGTTTTTTTAACAAGTAAAACGAAGCCATAGCTAGTATGAAGGAGTGTGATACCATGTATGGTCAAAATTCAATGGATGCATACACTGAAAACGCAAAGAAACAAATGATTATAAAAGTTATGGATATCATTATTGTCATAATCGCCTTCTTTTTCATTCTTTACGTATTTGTCATGAATCAGGAGTTTATGTTGAAAACAATTATTGGACTTATGTTGGTCATACTAGCAATTGTTTATGGCTCTGTTAAGTATGAAGCAAGAGATAAAAAAGATGATGTGACAAACAAAAAAATTCGAAAATTAGTTCTCCTCAATGATCGAGGAGCTGAAATAGATGAATGGGAGATAGATGACCAAACATCATTACTTATTGGGAAAAGTTCAGCTGACAATAAGGCAGATATCGATTTAAGCGGTACAGAATATGAATCGCTTATCAACTATGAACATGCCGTATTAAACAATGTTTCTGGAGTATGGTACATAGAGGATATTGATTCTGTAAATGGTGTTGGACTAAAAAAAGCTCATAAGCGCGTTAAAAATAGAATACAACACGAAAGCCCTTACCCAATCGGTAATGGAGACATGATATACATAGCAAATACGCGAATTTTAGTGAAATAGAGACAACTAAATTCGTAACATAGACGGGGGATAGCGAAAATGAGTTTGATTAGATGTACAAATGGTCACATGTTTAGTTCAAGAAGACATAGAAATGTTTGTCCATATTGCAATGTAATGGTGGAACAAGAGCAAAGACCAAGCAGTCAGCAAGTAGCTGTAGCTGAGGTAGATGATAAAACAATGCCATATCTCGGAGAAATGGATGGCATTGATCCGGTAACGGGATGGTTAGTTTGTATTGAAGGGCCACAAATGGGTCGAGACTATCGGATTTTATCGGAAAAAAACTTTATTGGTAGAGCCGAGGATATGCACATTCGTATTGTTGGAGATAATTCAATTTCTCAGCGTAACCATGCAGTCATTGTTTATGATCCTAAAAAAAGAAACTTTTATCTACTTCCAGGAGATGCATCAGGCTTAGCTTATCTTAATAATGAAGCGGTTTATACGCCAACAGAGCTTGCTGCGTATGATGTTATTCAGTTAGGCAGAAGTATGTTTCTTTTTATTCCCTTATGTGGTGTTCATTTTGAATGGGAAAACAACAACAGTGAGGAATGATGACAAATGGATCCGAAACTACTGCCTTACATAATTTCGCTTATTTTTATCGTTGTACTCGTTGCCTTATTAATCATTCGAAACATGCTTGCGCAACAAAATGAAAAAAACAAAATAGAAATCGGAAATGGACAAACAATTGGCAGACGTGATGAGCAAGATGATTATTTCTCAACAGCTGAAACGAATGATGGGACAATTGCTGTCCTGGCAGATGGTATCAGTGGTTTAGCAAATGGTAGGATGGCAAGCACGGTTGCTGTCAATACATTTATTGAAGAATTTAAAAAGCTTAGCGGTCTAAATACGCTAGAAAAATTTTTTAAGGAGGCAGCTTTTGCAAGTAATCATATGATTGTCGAAAATTTAAATGGCTCGAATGGTGGTACTACATTAGTGGCAGCCGTTATTGATGATAACGGATTTCTTCACTGGGGAGCCGTTGGAGATAGTGTCATAACCATTTTTCGAAACGGAGAATTTAAGGCAATCAATCAAAAGCATATTTTTGAATCAGTGTTAACTGAGCGATATATATCTGGTGAAATATCTCAGCTTGAGGTGCAGGAAAATCCTTTGAAAAAGAGACTTATCAATTATTTAGGGTATGAAGGCTTTAAAAATATGGATATAGGAAAAAGTCCGATTCCACTAAATAGAGGGGATAAGGTATGTCTATTTAGTGATGGAGTCTATGATACTTTAACAGAGGTTGAAATGGAAAAAATTCTCTCTCAGCAAGCTACTCCCTATGATATTGCTCAAGACATTATTAAAGCCGTTGAACATAAACGCTTAAAAAATCAAGATAATGCAACCATCGTTATTCTAGAAAAAACATGGTAATCATTTTACTTGTCGTCTTTAAATGAGTCAGTAAATAAGGAGGAGTAATCATGAGAAAGGAAAATAGCAACTTTAAAACAAGCTTTTTATCCGAAGCGGGCTCATTTTTGCAAAATAAAGATTACTTTGCCTATACAGAGCTGGACGATATAGCCTGCTGGGTAGCTATAAAAGGGTTAGATTCTGATCAGGAAATAAGTAGTGCAGAGCTTGCTGTAAAGGCAATTTTAGAAAAATTTATGGAAAAGCCATCTATGTCTAGAAGAAGCATTAAAAAATATTTGAAAAATGCGCAAGACATACTTCAAGCTCAAAGCTTAAGGGTGAGATTGAAAGCTAGTATTGTCATGGTTGTCTCAGATTACTCAAAGATGATTGTGGCAGTTGCCGGAAATTCGAGACTGTATCATTTCCGTAATGGTACTTTATCGTATAAAAGCACAGACCAAAGCTTAGCACAAGAGATCGTGAATAATAGGAATCGTTCGCTCGACATTAGCCAGCATGAGGAAAGAACCAATTTACTAAATTATCTTGGTAAACCAAAAGATTTTCAGCCTTTTGTTTCTAAGAAAATGAAGTTAATGGATGACGATGTACTAGTGCTTTGTACAGCCGGCTTTTGGGAAGATGTCAATGAAATTGAAATGGCAGATGCGTTGGAAGAAGCAAAAGAGCCTGAGCAATACATTGATTTATTAGAAGAGGTTTTGTTAAGTAGGCAAAAGAAAGTTGTTAATAATTACACAATTGCAGCTATATTTGCTAACAAGGTTTATCAGGAAACAAATAAGAAAAGAATGAAATACATCAAAATGATTGCAGCTGCATTAGTGCTAGCTTTGGTCGTAGGTGGAGGCACGATTTTTTATCAGGCAAAACAAGCTAAAAAAATGGCTGAATTAACCGTAGAGATGAAAGATCATGAAAAGAGCGGAAACCAGTATTTTCAAGATGGAACTTATGATAAGGCACTGCTGGAATATAGCGAGGGCAGGAATGCGGCTAAAAAATTGAAGGATCCAATACATAGAAATATACTAGCTAGAAAATTAAGAGTTACCGATCTGATTATTAGTGGAGATAAATCCGCGGAAGAAGGTAAATTTAACGATGCGCTTGAGTCATATGAAAAGGCTAAAAAAGAAGGAAAGCTTATTAAAGACTTTGGGAAAGGAGTAGTTGAACAAAGAATCGCCAATATGGATACTATTGTACAAATTGCTGAAGCTGTGAAAGATGGAGATTTCCGATTTGAGGCAGAGGATTACAATGGGGCTCTTGAAACGTATCAAAAGGCAAGAAAAAAAGCCCTGACAATTGCCTATACTGGGGAACCTGAAATAAAGACAAAAATAGAAGATACAGAGGCTAAAATTGCTGAATTAAAAAAGGCCCAGAAGGAATTAAAGGCTGAGGGCTTAGAAAAAAGCGGAGATCAGAGCTATGCACGCCAAGAGTTTGGGAAAGCGATTGAATATTATACACTTGCACAGGAAATTTATCAGGAAACAGAGCTACTGTCGAAGGTTTTAGGTCTTGAGCGAAAGGTTATGAATACCAATGATAAATTAAATCCTCCTCCTCAACCGCAAACTGCTGATAATGCAACACCGCCTACGAATGAAGGGACAGCTGCCAGTGAGCCATCTAATGCTGAAGTGATGAAAGAGGGAAAATAAATTGATGAAAGAGCTCATGATTGAACGGTTACGCAAAATAGAAGATTTAGAGCAACGTCAACTGCTAAAGGATATTGTCAGTGGCGTTTTTGTAAATTTAATCGATTATCAGGATGAAATGAACAAAAGGCTCGAGGAGCGCATATTCAACGAAATGGATGATGTTGAGAATAGGTTTGATATTTATGTGACGCTAAGTTCTAAGGAGGATGTTGACCCTATTCATGAATGCTTATTCCCGATGCGACCAGCTGATTTAGAAAGTAATTCAATCAGTATTAAAAAAATGCTTGAAGCGTTTAAAAACAATGGATCGGCAGAACTGTTCACATTATTTTTAGAATGTGATTCCATGCAAATTCAACAGTTACTTACGGAGCAGCGACTCTTTAGTGGAAAGCTAGAAACGACAGAAGGACAAGTAGAGATTAAGGTCAGTCTTACACAAAATACGGACTATTTACAAGAGATTAACAAGCTTTATCCGCTTTTCCAAATAAATGGCTTACCATGGAAAACAATTAATCATCCATTCGTCTATAAATTTTTTAATATCAATTTAGTAGATTGTCCACCTTTAAATGAGGATGCCGAAATTACAGAAATAATTGTTGACTTAGAGGAGTATGAGCAAGTAAAACGACTGAATATGGTTCCACTATGGAATATTGAACGTCATGAAGTCAAAAATGTCGGTTTTCCCATTCCTGCAATCGATAAGGTGAATTATGAACATGTCCTTTCCATACGTAAAATCGGCAACGAGCATGGCTATCTTGTTGAGGCCGAAGAGGATAATGTTCGTTACGTTAAACGTTCAGACAATGAATTAACAATTGTTTCACCCCGAGATAAGTCAGGGGTTTGGCAGTTAATAAAAATTGCAAAAATGGAAGATGAGAAAATCGGGAAATTAAATTACGAGCTTGTATCAAATAGAAGAATTGAGCATTTTATACACAAATTCGCTAACAAGTATACGGCTAATGTTAAAACGAAGGGCGAAATTACGCGTATGATTAATTCTTTCGAGGCTGCTGACAGCTTTGAACTTGTAGATGTCGAAATAGTGGACGCCTATTCTGGAACAAGCTTTACTCATTCTGCGAACACTTTCTTAACGGAAATGATAGGCGAAAATAATCATAAAAAAACGATGCTACTAAAGTTTAAGGCGAATGAGGAGAGAAACTTTATTGCAAACGATATTTTAAGCTTCCTCGTATCAGAAGTGCAACGGCATTTCTTTGAATATGAATGTGTAGGTGTTTGGCTATGAACTATATTTGGGATTTGCTCATTAAAGCTGAGGATGAAGGCCTTTCTAAAAAGGATATCTATTTTCATCTTGCCGAAACCTATTCACCTTATATGGAACTTAGTCCACAACTATTAAATGCACAGTATGTTGAACAGCACGTTGAAGTAAATCCATATTATCGCTATTACGGAATTTTTAATGGTCTCTTCCATCCAGATAATTTTGCGGATATTGAGTTTAGGAATTATCTTTTAGATACCGTATTGCATTTTTTAGCTGAAATTGATCGTATGCAGGGCATGAATAAACGAGAGTTCTATATTCGTTTTATCTTAAGAGAAATCGAGGCCGATGTATTTGGTAAATTAGTGCGTGACAATATTCATGCCTTTACGAAAAAGGAGCAAGAAATAGTTGCGCTCAACATGCTAAGACTGTACCGGACAGGTGAAGAAATTTACTTATTAAAGGATACGCTGAAAAGGCTTTTTAAAAATTGCATGATTTATGTGAAATCGGAGGACCAGGATGAGCTGCTTTTATACATTCGTCAAAAGCAGACAGAACAAAATCAGCAAAAGGTCCAGCTTGTACAAGAAATTTTTCTGCCAATAGGCTTTCATATGGAGGTTTATTGGCAATATCACTTTGGCATTATTGATGCAGAGGAAACAATGAAGCTAGATCGAATAGCTCTTTACTAAACAGAGCAGAGGAGGGATTCCAATGACAACTAAATATTCATATAAGCTGTATGCCAATAAGCGTAATACAGAAAAGAAATATATGACCTATACACGAGTAGAATTAATGGAAATGACAACCTTCCAGCTTAGAAATATTTGCTATAAGGAAAAGCTTGTAACTGGTCTAATTAATACACTGACAAGAGACGAGTTAATCGACAAGATTTTAAGATATCGTGGCTCTGAAGAAAACCCTCTTATTAGAGAAAAAAAAGATGGGGGCTTTGAACGAGTAGAAGCGGCCATGCAAGAGTATTTAAAAACACCGATGTCTGACAATGGTGACATTAAAATTCCTGCCAAAATGAGCTTATATAGCGGGATGAAGATCGATAAACCCGATCAGTATTTCGTGGAAACAGGCGGCTTTCTTGTTGAATCCAATGTACTACTAGTCAATGAGCAGCTGGATCTTTGCGGCATTCTTAATATCCTTAAAGACGACGAAGTCCCAAATCAATATTATTTCGCAGCGGATCAAGCGATAGGTATTCGGAAGACAAATAATAAAAACTACAGCTTTATTTTTTTAAGAAAGCAAGATTCCGAGTATATCTTTAAGACTTACTATCAGGAGACCCCACTTCCGCCAACAAATCTTCATTACTATAAGGTTCCAATACCAGATTTAGAGATTAAACAGCTGGAAACAACCAATGCCATTCTTGCCATTGATTTTGGAACAACAAATACAACAGCTGGTGTCTATTTAGAGAGTGATTATGTGTCCTCTCCTTGTAGTCATGATTTATTAAATAACAGAATTCAGCTAAATAGCATCAATTTTGTCCAATTTCCAGATCCACTTCATCAAAACGAATGGATTGAAGTAGTGCCGACGGTCATGACTGTAGCAGATTGCTCAAATGCAGATCAAGTAAGCTATCACTACGGCTATGAAGCGTTAAAAATGATGAAAAAAAATAGCTATACATCATTGGCTACGAAATTCCAAGGTATTAAACGCTGGGTTAGTAATTATGCCAAGTTGGAAGAGGTGATGGATGCCAACGGGAATACTGCACTTGTTCCACGGAGCCAAATTTTAAGAGAATTTATACTTTATATTATTCAAATGGCGGAGCACCAATTTAAATGTCGTTTCAAGCATTTACATATCTCCAGTCCCGTTAAGTTGAAAACACAATTTTTAGATATGTTTCGTGCGATTTTACCTGAATATCAAATTGAAACGGAGCATGCCCTCGATGAAGGGATGTCGGTTCTTTATAATACAATCGCCAATCAAATAGAAAATGATAGTTTTCTCGATGGCAAGGAATATAAAGCACTCGTAATCGATTGTGGTGGCGGAACAACAGACCTTTCTTCCTGTAAGTTTCGCATAGAGGACGGACATATTTCTTACAAAATTGATATTCATACTACCTATGAAAATGGAGATACGAATTTTGGTGGCAACAATATTACTTATCGTATTTTCCAATTTATGAAAATCGTCTTTGCAAACTATTATAGTCGAGGAAAAAGTGATTATGATATCGATGCATTAATTGACATTCCAGGTAAGGATATTTATCGCTATGTAGACGACCATGGCGTGGAAGCAGTGTACGAGCAATTCGAAAAAGCCTTTTTAGATGCCGAATATATTATCCCTACCCGTTTTAAGGAATATGAAAATCGAACACGTGATGAGTACCTCCGTGTCCGCAATAATTATTATTTCTTATGGGAAATGGCAGAAGAGATGAAGAAGGAATTTTTCCGCAAAACAGGTATATTAAGAAGTCGTTTTTATGCGGATAGCGATATGCAACACGATAGTGATTTAAATGTCACAGCAGTAGATCGCTGGTGCCTGTCGTTGGTAGAAAACAACCAATTTAAGGAAGTTTATGACTTCCCAAATGTCTTTTTCAACATTAAAGAAATCAATCATCTCATAAAGGCAGATATTTATGATATCGTACGAGAGTTTTTAGAGGAATTTTATGAGACTGGCATACTGAGTGACTATTCTATCATTAAATTAACGGGACAGTCCTGTAAAATAGACGCATTTCGTGAGGCTTTAAAGGAATTTGTACCAGGACGCAGCATTGAATTTAGACAAAAGGCTGAAAATATCGGGAAAGTTCCAGAGTTAAAGCTTGCTTGTTTAAGGGGAGCACTTCGTTATTTAAATGCCAAGAAAATCGGCATGATCGAAACAGAAGTGACGAATCATGCACCAGTTGTCCCTTATGCTGTCAGTGCCTTTACACATAATCGTCAGGAAAAATTACTGATTAGTAGCTTAGAAAGACTGAATCAAATTCACGGTACGATTTCTCGCCCATGGGGTGTAAAAGAGGTGGAGTTTTACTTATCGGGTAGTGACAATCACTCAACGTATAAATACACGTACTTTAATCGTCAGGAGGATTATGTGCCTGTTCTTTATGAGAATATCGCAATGCACTATCAAGATAAAATTCCGCAGGACGAGACGGACTCCATCACGAATGGGGAAGTGAAGTTCTTCGTCTTTGCAGGTGAAGATCATTGGGGCTTCCATGTAGTTCCAGTAGCAAGGAAAGACGAGCAGCTGTTTATCGGTAGCAAGGAATTCTTTGCCTTTGAAACCGATTTGTCTGAGCTAGATTTCTTTGATGGATTAAAGTAAAAGTGAAAAACAAGAAAAGAGGTGGGTGACAGCTTGTTTGCCAATCAATATCCACATTTTCATAAAGGCCGCATTTTAAAGAGAGAAATGCTAGAAAATTTGCGAGATTATCCAAGAGATTTTTTAGATTTATATTTCCAAGATTATTCTAATGGCATTATTTCCGGTGCCAGAATTATTGTAGCAGATACAAGCCTCATCATTACAAAAGGCATTATCAAGCATAATGGAAAGCTCTATATGCTGCATAGTAGCTATGAGCTTCCTTATGAGGCAACAGGAAGCGAAACGATTATAAAAGTACGTTTTGCTGAAGAAGTGAATGAATTAGATTTTAGAAACCATACGACAGAGATAGTCCTAGATGATTCGCTAGAGCTTGCACATAATGAGCTAGAGTTAGCGCGCTTTAAATTAAAATCGGGTGCCAAACTGCGTTCAGAGTATATTGATTTTCTTGATTTTGCTACTGAATACAATACGGTCAATTATCTTCACTGTCAGTATGCAGGTTTTCAAAAAAGCACATATCATCCAATCATTTTGCAATATTTTGCACGAGAGCTGTTAAAAAATCGACCAGCTAATCCGTATGATGTCGCTTTTGCTTTAGAGTGCTTAAATCAGGAGCGCGTTCAACGAGATGCAATCGATTTCTATATTTGCAATCGACTAGAGCTTGATTACCAAACATTTTCTAATAGTCAGATTCATAAATACTTGAACCGTATTTTATTGGAATCAAAACGTGGTGGTCGTATGACAGGGCACAGCCAAGGGCGACCAAAGCGCATGATTGTTGACTAGCTAATGGCCTGCTGATGAAAAACGTTCAAGAAATGGAAGGTGAATGGGTTGAAATTTTTAGATGAAAAAATTATTGCTCTTAGAAACGAAATGCGAGAGCAGGAACAACATGAATTAGCTCAAAAGGAAGCAGCTTTAAATGAGGAGCAAGCACCGCAGGACGAGCCTTTACAGGAAGAACAGTCTGAGCTAGATGCAATTGACCTTTACCAGGTTTTTGTCAATATAGATGATCAGGAAGTGCCGGTCATTGATCAGCATGTCATGGATGGAAAAATTTCGTTCCGAATGCCGAAGATATTTTCGATTATGCCAGCTGAGTTAGCTTCATTAAAATACCCTTCAGAACGAAGACCAAACATTATTTTTACGGATGAATCATCGACGATCAATCTAGCCTTCAACAAAACATCACATTCTTTACCTGATGAGGGGGTAGTAGAGTTTCAGGAAAACATGATTGAAGTTCTAGAGCAAGCTCAGCCTGCAGCAGAATGGTTTGATACAGATGTAATCAAAATAGATGATAAAACAGTTGGCTTTATCGAGGTCATTACACCTGCTATTGATGGTGAGATTTTTAATTTAATGTTTTTTATATCGATTGATGGGAAAGCACTTATCGGGACGTTCAATTGTATGGAGGAGGATACCGAGACTTGGCGTCCTATCGCAAGGGCAATAATGGAAACAATGCGATTTGCTCCTAACGGAAGGATAGGAGGGATAGTACGATGAGTGGATTAGTAACTGCCTATCATAATCTTCAAGTACTGCCATTTAAGCTAGTGAGCATTCAAGAGCTTACGCTCACAAAAAAAATGAACGAGCACGCGACATTACGCTTCACGGGTATCGTGCCTGAGGAAGTACGGGATCAGTATGTCGAAATGACAGAATCCTATTCAGCGATCAAAGTGAATCAACTCGATCATTTAGGTGCACCTACCCCATTATTTAAGGGGGTTATATTAGGTGTCAAAGTACATACAATTCGGGGAATTTACTACATCAAAGTCGAAGCTGCTTCCAACACCTACTTCCTCGATATTCAGAAGAAAAATCTCTCCTATCAAGATAAAGAGCTAACCTATTCGTCTCTATTCAAGCTCATGAGTCCATATTATCCTGGTCTCGATGTAATCGATGAGGCTACAAAGGGAGCGAAATTAGGCAAGTTTACCCTACAGTACCGAGAAACCGATTGGGAATTTTTAAAACGCCTTGCCTCCCGCTATAACACTGGACTAGTTCCAGCTGCTACCTTTGATAAGCCAAAGTTCCATTTTGGTATACCTGCTGGCAAAGCACAAGGAAAGCTAGAAGACTATCACTATACGACAAGAAAAAAACTAGCAGACTATCTTCTCTATACAGAGAACGGCAATCAAGGTATGGGGGAGCATGACTTTTTGTATTATGAAGTGGAAACCGATAAGGTACTTGCCATAGGAGACTACGTAACCTTCCATGAGAAAACAATCTACGTTTGTGAAGCCTATATGTCGATGAAGGATGGCTTACTAAAGCATCGTTATACACTTTCAACGAAGAATGGCATGAACAAAAGTGAAATATTTAACGATGAAATTTCGGGTGTCTCTATTGAAGGTAAAGTGTTAGAAGTTGCCAAGGATCATATTAAGGTCCATCTAAATATTGATGAAAAACAGGATAAAGGGAAGGCGCATTGGTTCCTTTATTCAACGCCTTATACAGCTGAAGGGCATAGTGGCTGGTATTGTATGCCTGAAATTAACGACTTTGTTCATGTGTATTTCCCCTCGCATCAAGAGGAAGAGGGAATTGCTAGCAGCTCGATTCGAAAAAATTTAAACAGCACCGCGACCAATAAACTAGATGATCCTTCGACGAAATATTATAGAACAGCCTTTGGCAAAGAAATTAAGATGAGCCCAACAGAAATTGTCATTACAGCAAAGGATAACGATGTTTTTATCCGTTTAAATGAAGCGAGCGGTATCGAAATTTTTAGTAAAAAGGAAATTAAGCTTATTTCCGAGGCAGATATTTCAGTCAATGCAAGCAAGAAAATTCTTATGTCTGCTGAGGAAGAAATTTCATTAAAATGCAAGGAAAGTAAAATAACGATGGATGGCAGTGTGCAAATTTTCGGGAAAGAAGTAAAGGCCAATTAGGAAGAAGGAGACACATATGCAAGCAGAAGGAGTTTTACAGCATTTTTATGAAACGGAAGTAGAGAAAAGACGGTTGACCCATCTCTTGGCATTAGAGGATTTTTTCCAAGCCTCAAAGGATGAGCTTGCTGAGGAGTTCAGAAAAGCCTTTCAAACGATTTGTCGTCAGCTACAGCAGCAACAATCCCTTCAACAGAAAGGACCAATTGGACATATCACGTTTTCCATGCTGCGCACAGAGTTACTGGAGGGACGTCATCACTATCTAGTAGAGGGGACAGATGAGGACTGGTTCTTTGACCTTCGACCTATTTTAACTACCTATGATGCAAGCTGGGCTCTAAACTTTTTAGAGCAATTCGTAGAAGAATTATATTTATACAGCAAAACATTCATGGGAGCCATTACCCAAGCGGATATTGAGCACATCAAGCTAAAGGAAGCAACTCATTTTCATCAATATGTTATTAGCCTCGCTAGATATGCATTGCCAGACATTATTAGATGTCCAGAATATTTAGCACTTGCTCGAGAGGCTGCTGTAGAAATTCGTATAGGTGAATTTATGGATGTCAATGAAGTTGTCTATAGTGAGGACTTCTCCTCGAAGGATATCGAAGAAATCAAAGCTTGGCTGGATCAAAAATTAGAGGATGAATATCCCTATGAAGTATTTAGCAAATTAAATCTAGCTGGTGGCAACTATGAGGACTTAGATATTCGATATGCCTTTTTCCAGAAAACGAATTTAGCACAGAGCCGAATGCGTAATTGCTTACTCATTGGCGCCAATCTTAGGAATAGTAAGCTAATGGACGCTGATTTAAGCTTCAGTACGATTCATGAGGCAAATTTTAGCAATAGTCAATTGCAAGGTGCTAACTTCCAACAAGCTCAGGGAGCAAGCGGACTAACTGATCGACAGAAGTGGGAAATGCCAGGCTATCTCCCAGTGAACTTTACTGGTGCTAATTTAGAGGGTACTGATTTTGAGCTAGCTAATTTACGAGGTGCTTGCTTTATCGGGGCTAACGTCAAGAATGCTCATTTTGAAGGAGCTAATTTAGAAAAAGCTGTGTTCTCGAAGGAAGCACGGGATCATCTGAAACTAGATCCATTCCAAACAGCGAGTGTCATTTGGAAATAGATGTTGTGAAAAAGGAGACTCAAAGATGAACTATTTTATTTTATCTCAGGATGAGCGTATCCCGAATGCTGTAGAACCAGTTGGACTATCAAAAATTATTAAAAAAGAACTATTAACAGTGGAAAAAATGGAGGAGCTAGAGGAGCTAGATCGTCAATTTCCTGTATTAGATAAAAGTGAAAATGACTATATCGATTTTATCGAAAAGCCAATTGCTCTTTTAGCTGATCCAGTAAAGCAGCTAGTAGAAAAATATGAGCCGCGCCTACCTTTTAAACCGGTTGTTCTCGTGGATATGCCAAAATTAAAACAGTCGTTATATTGGCTCTCCATTCCACCAAAAGTGGCCTGTCTCTCAGCACAAACCGAGTTCCATCTAGATGGAACGTTAAAAAAGCTCGTTATTGACGAGGTTTTAGCTGCACCTTATACCTTCTTTAAAATTGAGGGCATTAAAGAGGATTATATCATTGTCAATATTGAGCTAGCAGAAAGTATATTGCGCCGAGCATTTCGAGGTATTCGATTACGCAAAGTGCAAACGGAAGGCAAATGGAACGAGATCCATCATTTTTCGAGTGTGCGAAGTGAACTGACGTGAATGGACTTTTTTTATAGAAAGGGTGGTTTTCGATGGCAGATGAAATGCAGACAAAAGGCGATGAGCAGCGCAGTTATGTAGTTGCTGGTGCCAAATTATCGTGCTCACAGGGCGATCAAACAAGCATTTTAAAAATGCCTGTAAGCCATGGCGTTTATACAAAAAACAAGGCACAGATGAACACGATGGATTATAAACCCAATGTCAACATTCAGCCCTTCGGTTTATGTAAAACATTATCTAATCCTACAGTGGCAGCAGCAACAGCGGCTAATAATGGTGTCTTGAAACCGATGCCGTGTACACCAGTGGTCACGATGCCATGGATTAACGGAAAATCGGATCAGTTGATTGAGAATTTTCCCGCGCTTATCAATCAATCTACTAATATGTGCATATATTGCGGGACGATAAAGGTAGAAGATGATGGTCAAGAATAAGCCATCATCCCCTGAAGAAAGAAGGGAATTCATGTGAACACGTATGAGGAAGTGATTGGATACGGAGAGCTTGAGCTCGTTTCCCCCTATGAAGTTCAGACGTTGCATGATCTCAGCTTGACCCAAACGGTGAATGACCATGCAAGGTTATTAATTACGGGATTCATCCCAGAAGAGAAGAAAGATCGCTGTATGCAACTTGCCAGCAGTTCAGATCTGATAGAGCTCTATGAAAAGCGCAATGGACAGCGTGTGCGACCGCTTTTTAAAGGGCAAGTATCGGAAGTGGCAGTTCGTATGGTGAGAGGCGTATACCAAATTGAGTTAGAGGCAGTGTCATCTACATTTACCTTGGATTGTAAACGCAGAGCTCGCTCCTTCCAGCATGACAAGATGACGTATAATGCCATGCTCAAGCGAGTACTTGCTAATTATCCAGGCGCAGATGTTATTGACACTGCATCGAAGTCTACTCCTCTAAAGCAATTTATATTACAATATAGGGAGACAGACTGGCAATTTCTAAAGCGCATGGCCTCGCATTTTCGAACAGTGCTCGTACCAGCAGTAGATGCCGATAAGCCCAAGCTATGGTTTGGTCTACCAGAAGGTCGATTAGAAAAACTGTCAGCTATTAGCTATACAATCACCAAGGATCGCTCCAAGTATTTACATACGCTTCACAATGACATTGAGCGACCATTGGAGGAGCGGGATACAGTATCCTATGTAATCGAGTCTAAAAAAACATTGACACTCGGTGACCGTGTTCTACTCCAAAACAAGAGGCTAATTGTGGCCAAATCCATAGCACGCATGCAACAAGGTGTCCTTACATATGAATATCATTTACTGTCCGAGGCAGGCATTCGCCAAGAAAGACTAAACATTCCTTCACTGTCAGGCACAGCAATTGAGGGTAAGGTATTAGAGGTCAAAAAGGATCAAGTACGCCTGCACCTATCCATTGATGAGGCGCAAAAAAAGGAAGAAGCCACATGGTTTTCACTTGCTAGTCCTTATACAGCAGAGGGACATAGCGGCTTTTACAGCCCACCAGAGAAAGGTGATAGCGTTCATCTTGCCTTCCCGACACACCGGGAGGAAGCAGCCGTTGTCCGCCATAGTGTACGAAAGGGAGGCGACTCCAATCCAAAAACAGCCGATCCCAAAACATCCTATTGGGGTACGCCAAAAGGCAAGGACATCAAGCTAGACCCGCAATCTGTCACATTTACTGCAAAGGAAGGCGCCGTTTTCCTAAAGTTAGATCAGGGAAGCGGTGTAGAAGTACATACTAAGCATCCGCTTACCCTAAAAGCCAATGATACTATCACCTTTGCAGGGAAAAGCATTTCCATGAGTGCAACAGAATCCATGCATTTAACATGTGGCTCCAGCAGTCTCGTTCTTGACGGCAACACTGATATGCAAGGACAGGTTGTCACAATGGAAGGCTCGAACAAAGCGCCAGTGTCCGTGTCCAATGCATCAGAAGACGGAGCTGACCTTGAGTCTGCCCTAGACGTCATGGGCATGATCCCTCTTGGTGGGGGTGGTGCTTAATGGCGAAAAAGGGGAAAGGTACGAGTAAAGGTTTTTTTGGAGCGATATGCAGCCTCCTTGGTAGTATCCCTGCTGTTAAGAGTGCAAAAAAAGCAGCAGGAAAGGCCTTTAAAAAGCAAATCAAAAAGGCGAAAAATAAATTAAAATTAAAAAACCTCTTCAAAAAGCTTAAGAAGAACTTTAAGAAAAAGAGAGGAAAGGTTTTTACAAAGGCTAGGAAGCTCAAAAATAAGCTATCCAAGAGAAAATTGACCAAGAAGTTTAAAAAGGCTGTAAAAAAAGCAGTACTTGTACAGAAAAAAGCTGATAAAAGAGCGACTACAAAAGCCGGAAAGGCGTCAAAAGCTGCTGTCAAACAAGTCAAAAAGTATGAAAAAGCCCAAAATCTTAAACTAGTTTCTATGGGGTTAAATTGTATTCCTGTTTTTGGGAATATTAAAACTTTATATGAAATGGCCACTGGAAGAGATATGATTACCGGGCAGAAATTAGAAACCCCGCGATCAAAGTATATAAATTTAGAAAACTCTTGTCCTGTACCCCGGAATGAAGGTAAAACTAAAAAAGAAAAAGACCTTGAATTAATAGAGGAAATGATAAAAGAAACGAATAATGAGAGGAAGGAACTAGCCAATTTCTTTTTTGGAGATATTAAAACTATACTAAGTCCTCACTCAACCTGGGGAGAACGAGCTTATGCTACTTTGTTAACATTCTATAAACCTGCGAAAATAGCTGATTTAGTAAGTATAGTTGAGTTAGAAAATGATAAAGCAAAAAATATAGTAAGAGGTATTCCTAGGTTTGATTATGCCAAAAAAGAAGAAGAGAAAACAGGAGATAAGGGTACGGGTGATGATCTACTGTCTTCCAATGGAAAATTTAAGGATTCTAAGTTAGAATCAGATTATCAAAAGTATCTTGCTCGTAAAGCGAAGGAGGATAAGCCACCTCGAGGTCGCTCAGAATGGAAAAAGACCAGAGATTATTGGTTAAATGATTCACCAGTAGCAAGAGGTAACGCATTCAATAAAAAGTCAGTTGTTGAAGAATGGTATCCATGTAATGAAGTGCATTTGAGCAATGGAAAACGTTTAGATTCATATGATCCTATAAAAGGTGAGATCGTTTCAAGAAAAGCAACTGATTTAGAAAATATTGAATTATCCACCTTTGAGAGCTATTTAAAAGAAATGAAAGTGAAGTACGAGCCGGGTACGATAATTAGGACAGATAAATATGCCGATTTTATACCACCAATTGATGGACAACCACTTAAAGGGAAACAGATACTTGAGATTCCTGCTTCCAATAAGAACTTTTCAGGAATGCAAGAGTACATTGATTTGGCCAAAAATAAGTATGGAATTGAAATCAGGTTTAGGGAGGAGTAAACATGTTAGATAAAGATACTGAACACGCTTTTGCGAAGATCAAATTTATTGAAAGATATAAGAGTCTAGCCGCAAGATATCAATTTAATGTTAGTGAAAGTTTTGAGAATTATGAAAGTAACCGAGTAATAAATATTATTAATGAATTAGGGTACGAGGCTTCGTTTAATAAGAAGGAAAAATTCTTTAAGATTACAGAAATACATGATGAATATAAATTTCAATTTAATATCTCTTTGAAATATGGTGTAGCAGAATTTATATGGTCTGTATGGAAAAATTCTGAGCTTAAGATGGGTGGGACATGGGGAATATTAAAAGAACAACTGGATGGTCTGGAAAATGATAAAGTGAGGAAGCCAATATTCCGTAATTACGAAGAATTGAAAGAAATATTAGCTGATGCGTTTTTAATTTATGGTGATTTTAAACGAGAATATATGCACAAATGAACAATGATTGAGAGGTTTATATGATGGGAATTTCAATATATTACTCAGCAAGACGAAAGGAATTATTAACAGATGTCGAAAAAGATCTCATAAAGAAATTAATATCTGAGTATTCGGTTCAGCAGGAAATTGAGAAATTCAACATTACAGGAGAAGGATACAATTGGACGAGTTTTGAAGTATACGACCTTAAAGATTCGTCTGGAACAGAGATTGTTTTTGAAGGTTCTACACAGTTACCTGATAACATGAATGATGCTATTTGGGAAGGTGTTCAACATTGGTCTGCTTTACTGTCACAAATAAGATGTGCTGTTTTAAATGCTGAGTGGTATGTGGCGGTAGAAGATCATGTTCTCGAATGGGATGAGGAATACTTAGAATACGATTTATCTAAGTAGCGATGACTGACGATTTAGCCTATACCCAGTGTCGTATGAATGCACTGTTTAACCAATTACACATATAAACCCATGTAATACCCTTATGAAGCTTTCGTAAATATGGTTGTACGCACATCAGATGCTTTATTGTTATAACCCAAATAGCGGTGTTCCGTTACATTGAATAGGTTGATTATGGTCAGAAACCACCATGATTGACCTGTTTTTTGTTATCTTCGTTTCTTGTGGTTTTTTTCAAATTTATTCGCAACTGTAGATTACCCTACAGCGATAGTGAGGGTAAGAAAGATATGAGGTGTTAATAAAATGGGTGTAAGTGGCGGTCATAATGAAAAGGAATTTTATAACTATTTGGATGCCAATGGAATTCCGTATAAAGTGGAGAAAAAGGAACCACATCCTTCTGTCCCGGGTGTATACGATGTGTACTACAAGATAGGAAAACAAGAACGTGGCATATATACAAGTGAATTTAAAGCATCAACTCATAAAAAGACAGTTTACGATGAAAATGTGTTTACTGAAGAACAAATGTATAAATATTGTCAAGAGGCAATGGATAACGGTACTGAATATTTAACTAGAGGTGGGCAACAGGTAATACAAGGCACATCAAATGGATTAAAATTCGAAGGATGGAAAAATCCAACTACAGGAGAAGTAGAAAGTGTATACCCAGTATTGGAATGGAAAAATCATGGTGATTAGGAGGGGTATCATGTTAATAGACAAACAGCCAGTCATCCAAGATTTTTTTTCTTTTTTGAAGAGTGATTTACTAAATGTACTAGAGTGTTTATCCAAGAGAGAGCCGTGGCAAGATCATATGATGGGATATGAACTTCCAGAGCATTCTGAGGAGATTGAATTTAAAGAAGGCATAATGATATTCATTAACACAGCATCATATAACGATATCATTATGAACAGTTCTGATTTCTATGGTTGTTTGAAAGAAACGTGTATGGAATATGTTGGTGAAAATCAAGAACAGAAAATCCAAGTGTATGTACTTATGGACAAGATAAAGACTGTTTTAAATTTGTGAAAATTTCACACTGAGTTGATTAAACCTATCAACCTACCAAAAAACATGAAAAATATGGAGGTCTACTTGAAATAGACCCTGGAGAGCACCGGATTTTATGAATTTCAGTCAAAGAAATAGATGATCCAGATTTTAAGAGGGGAATCGTAACCTTTTAAACCTTGATTGGCTATATTGTCACTCTCGAGAAGAAGAACAGAATGGACCCAATGAACCCAATGAACCCAATGAACCCAATGAACCCAATGAACAATAATTGTTTGAGAATCGAGACTTCATGAAGGCAGAGCCATCAAGAAGTGCTATTTTAGCGCTAATGTAATAAGAGCGAGAATACGCGATATGACATATTACTTACAAGGGACCACTTATGGATGTCATAGGGACGAAACACACGAGATTAAACAAGCTAAAGGGTTTAAACGTTACACTTGCCATGTGGTAAAAAAGATGTCATACTGTCAATACTAAAATAACTTATAAAACTTGCAAATATTAATAAACTTAGAAAATTTATAAACTTAAAGCACTTGATTGTCTATAACAGGCGACAAGTGCTTTTTCATGTTTAAATACGTAAATTGAAAAGATTACGATTATTAATTAGTGTACTAAGTGTTAAATTTTAAACAAGTACGAAAATACAAGGGGAAGAACAGGCGATGGAAATAGAGGTTTCGATAGATAAGTTTGTTATAGATTATAAGGATGTACAATATTCGACATTTTTACGTGTTTATATGGTCGGAGTGCAGAAATATAAAGTGAAAATGAAGATTTATAGTGGAACATACAGCTATGAACTACACATGCGGAAAAGTGACGATGTATACATTCATCTATATTTTAAAAACTTTAGAGAAATAGAGGGACACTACCCTAAGGATTGAGACAATGCCAGAGCATTACTCACATTTCAGAGAAATACTAGAGATGATAGGAAAGCGGGCAAACCGAGTAGAATTTGTGAGCTGTGATGTAGCGTATGATATACAAACGGGGTTAGAAAATATAGTAGTGATACCGACAGATACACGGAGGAATATGACACACTTTGATACAACACGATATTTTGGTAGAAGATTATAAAGAAAGAGGCAAAGAGTATATACTACCAGGAGAAGGGATTTAAAAGGAGGAAAAGTTAGTGACAAGAGATGAGATTGCAAATTTATTAGATAGTATTTTAGATAAAGAATTAGGGGATTTAGATATTCCTTCGTTTAGTGATTGGTAAAAGATAGAGAAAAAGTATGGGTGTCAGTTACCAATGGAATTTAAATTTTTTATTGAATTAATGACTGAATATTCCTTTCCAGGGGACATTTTAAATGTTTCCAATGGTAAAACAAATGGAAATGACACTATTGAATTTACCTATGACTATGAAATGAAATTTGGAGGGTGGAAGAAGGAATTAATTCCATTTTATAGTGTAGGTAATGGAGACTACTTTTGTCTTCTCTCAAATGAATGCCCCAATACAGGAGTCTATTATTATTCACATGAAGAGAATAATATCGAAAAGGATGCTGATAACTTTGAAAAATGGTTAAATCAGTTGCCAGCTTTTTTGAGTTAATAGATAAAAAACCTTGATTAGCTAAAATGGCTTTTGAAGTGACCCCTAAAAGTTAGACACGGTTATTTCATTAGGCCAGCTTAGGTTAAATGAGTTCGGTTTTGCACCGGACTCGTTTTAATTTTGCCTTAATCCGTTTCGTATTATAGTAATTTATATATTTTTCTAATTCTATTTTAAAATGCTCTATACTTTCAAATTCCTTCATGTAAAGGAATTCAGATTTCATAAATCCAAAGTAATTCTCCATGACTGAGTTGTAGTAACAGTTCAAAATCAACTGAAAAACGGAGAAGTTAATATGTCTAGTTTGGAATCAATGATTCCTTCGAATATTCCAAATTCATTTTAACCAACCAATACTATTACTGATAGAGCAAAATATGAGTTCTCTCTTGCTGATGGACAAAAGGCTATTATTCGATGGTATTCACCGGACCCTATAGCAGCAAGCAAATATCCGGGATCAGCATCAGGTTCGAGATGGACTGCACAGAAGAAAATCGGAAATAAACAGCTAAAATCAGACGGAACATGGATAAAGAATCAATCATTAAATGAGGTTCATATTCCAATAGAAGGGAAATAAAATATGGATATAAATGAAATTAAGAATCTACCTGATAGAATACCAACTGAAACACTAATATCAATGTTTCAAAATGTATTAGATCAATTTAAAAATAATAAAATTGAAAAAGATAGTTTTTTATTAATACTTAGTCAACTAACAGACAGGCAAGTTATGACATACGAGTTATTAAGAAGTGATATAAGAAATGATATTGATAGAACCCTCTCTAGATTATGGAATACAGATTCCTATGATGAAGTAGATATCATTCTTTCTATTGTAGTAAATCTCGGTCTAGAAATTTGCTTTAATATAATAAAAGAATCACTGAAACAGTATAAGGATATAGATAAAACAATCCTAGATGAGATACAGGGGACAATAGATGAAGTAGGCGTGAATATCTCTAATCCATATCTTGGTTTGGGGAAATTTGGATAGTCTGTGTTTTAATAGTGTAAGATGCTCATAAACCAAATATCAATGGTTATAATGGGCTTTCCTTAATTTTAATAGCGTTCACCTTGCCTTCCCGACACATCGAGAAGAATCTGCCGTTGTTCGCTACTGGGGCACACTAAAAGGCAAGGACATCAAGCTAGACCCACAATCTATCACATTTACTGCACAGGAAGGCGCGGTTTTCCTAAAGTTGGATCAGGGAAGCGGAGTAGAAGTACATAGTAAGTATCCGCTTACACTAACAGCCAATGATACGATCACCTTTACAGGTAAAAGCATCTCCATGAGCGCAACAGAATCCATGCGCTTGACTTGTGGCTCCAGCAGTCTTGTTTTTGACGGGATCACCGATATTCAGGGACAGGTTGTCACAATGGAAGGCTCGAACAAAACGCCTGTGACCGTGTCTAATACATCGGGAGAAGGCGCTGACCTTGAATCCGCACTAGATGTCATGGGCATGATCCCTATTGGTGGGGGTGGTGCTTAATGGCGAAGAAGGGTAAAGGATTCTTCGGAGCACTAGGTAGTGCTTTAGGCAGTATCCCCGTTGTAGGGAAAGTTAAAAAAGCGGCTAAAAAGAAAATCAAAAAGGCCAAAAAGAAACTAAAGAAAGCTTTAAAAAAAGCGAAGAAAAAGCTAGGCAAGGTCTTGACAAAAGCCAGGAAGCTAAAAATTTATCCAAGAGCAAATTGGTCAAGAAGTTTAAAAAGGCTGTGAAAAAAGCAGTACTTGCAGGGAAAAAAGCTGTTAAAAAGGCCAAGAAGTACGCAAAAACAGTAGTTAAGGTAGTAAAAAAGACAGCGAAGAAAGTAGCGGTAGCTGCAAAAAATGTTAATGTCAGACAAGCTATATCTACGGCTGCAGATTTCATTCCAGTCGTCGGAAATGCCAAAGCTGCTTTTGAAGCTGCCTTTGGATTTGATCCAATTACAAAGACTAAACTAAGTGCCTTGGATCGAGGAATTGCAGCAGCAGGTGTCTTAGGTGGTGGATTTGCCAAAGCCGCTGGCAAAGGAGGAAAAGCTGCGGTTAAATACTACTCTGGAAGTAAGAAGACAGCGGCAGCAGCACCGAAAAAGGCACCAACAACAGGAGGTAAGAAGGCAGCAGCAGCCCCAGCAAAACCGGCAGCAAAACCAGCAGCAAAATCAGAAAATAAAATATTTACAGGTGCAGGAATAAAGGACTATGATAAAGCTGCTGAAGCAGAATACGAAATGATAAGAAAGGCGAAAATGAAGGATGTTGAGGATGTGGCTCAAAATACAGGAATGAGTATTGCTGAAATAAGAACCATGAAAAAACATTTGTTTTTTGGAAAGCATCAAATTCCACAACCTGGAGGAAAAGAGTATAAACTTGAACGATTTGGAGCAGATGACGAGATTGCTTTCGCATGGAAAACTGCACAAAAGAAAGAGCTATCTGTAGAGCAAAAAGCTTGGTTTAAACAATTGGCTGAACATGAACTTACAGAACGAAAATTTATGGCCGAGGGACAAAAGTACAGGACTCTTGAATCTTGGAACAAAGAAAAGGGGATATATGATGGTTTTCCACCTGGTGCACAGGAAAACGCACCTCCTCAGCCAAATACCTCTTTCCCTGGATATGAAGAATATTTCTTCAATAATATGTTTAAATAAGCGAGGTATAGATTATGGGGGATTTACTGAGTATAGCTTTAAAACGCTTATCAATAATTCAATTCGAGAGTATCGATGATAATATAAAAGAATCACACCATGTATTAATTAGAGAGTACCTTAGAAGAATTAATATATTTTTGGATAATTTAGAAATTGATGTAGATAAGTATCCTATATTTAGTATTTCTAAGGCTCTTGGGAAGTCTTTTGATAGTAAAATTTTCGATATTTGCCCAAAACTTAAGACTAATAATCTATATATACAAGCAATCTGTTATTGTTACTTAGAAATTTCTCAACTAGCAGATGAGGGAGTAGATGAAGCGAAGGATTATATAGACTTATATGAACCGATGATAAAATTTATTGAAAGAGGTGGTGTTTTTTGGATACGGCAAGGTGAATTGATTGTAGGGAAATCAGCTTATCCACTTAGTTATTGGAGAAATTTAGAAATCCAGCCGATTGATATTAGTGATGATTCACTATCAGAAATTGATAATAGAAGTAACTAGTCAATAATTAATTATTATTAGTAGTTGAATATACATGCTTAAAATCTCTTTTCTATTAATCTTATGAAATCTATTACTTCTTTGTATTAATGCTAATTAACACAATACTGCTGAGTTTGGAAGGTCGATTATGGTTTATTCAAAACCATAATTGACCTATTTTTCGTTAATTTCGTATTTCAGGAGTTAATAAAAAGGACTTTTATGCTAATAGTGGAATTCAAGATGCTGCAAAAAAAATACCTGGAACTGAAGAGTTTTCTTTCCAAACATCAAATCCAACATTTAAAGCAATTGAAGCACCTAATAAAGCTGGAAAAACTTTTTTAAGAGACGTAGATACAGAGTATAAAATTTAAAATTATTTAGCAGAGAGAATAGGAACTAATTATGAAGCAAAGGATAAAATAAAATTATTTACTGAACAGGTAATCAACAATTTAATAAAAAATATCCGAATATTGAAGTCGAGGTAATTCATAATAGTGATAATCCTATTTCACCAAAATAATCAAGGAGGTTTTTAAATGGTTTTTAGTTATGATGAATATGAAGAGGATATTTACGAAGATTATAATGAATTAATAGAGGAAGAAAAAATTAGTAAGAGAGAAGCGTTAACTAGGAATTTTTATGACTATGATATGTTGGCTAAAAAAAGTGAAACAGATAAAGCAATGATTTTTGTGATATTTTCAGAAATAGCAGTCTCCCATGTTAAAATTCTACATTCTTTCAAGGATTATTTGGAAAAAAATCTAACTGAATTGGATTTTAAAATAATTCAACAAGAAAATAAATTAACACCACAACAATATAGTGATTTAGCTTCGCGAAAGGAACGTGTTTTACAGAAATTAAAAAACATGTCTCTAGATTATTTTCCTAGAGCTTGTTGGTATTACGATGAATTGGTAGAAGAGGTCCAAAAATTTATTAACAATTTTAAGTTAGAAAATGAAAATGCTGATTCAATAGTTTCTACTGTGTTGCAACGGTTTGATCGAGATTGTGAAAATACAAAAAGTGAAAAATTCATTGTCTATACAACACTTGCTGAAAATTTGTATAACCAAGGATTAATTGGAGTGGATGGTATTGAAGATGTTAAACATGTGTTGCAATCGTTCAGTATCGAAGATGTATCTGATGAGCAATTGACTGAAGAGGAACAAGAAAAGTTAGCTGATCGAATTAAAAGTGTTTTATCTAATTTAAAATGAAATTATTGTTGTTTAATCGCTAAAAGACAATAAGTTAAAAACTATTTTCTAATAAGACTAATAATTTCTTAATATCTTAAGCCTATAAACCATACATAACAGTGGTTAAACGGGCTTTTTTTATTATTAAAATCATGATTCTGTGGAAGTAAAGTGTACCCTTTATAAAGGACATATCGGTTTTTACAGCCCGCCAGAAGAAGGCGATAGCGTTCAACTTTCCTTCCCGACACACCGGGAGGAAGCTGCCGTTGTCCGCCACAGTGTACGAAAGGGCGGCGACTCCAATCCCAAAACAGCCGATCCGAAAACGTCCTACTGGGGTACGCCAAAAGGCAAGGACATCAAGCTAGACCCACAAGCTATCACATTTACTGCACAAGAAGGCGCGGTTTTCCTAAAGTTGGATCAGGGAAGCGGAGTAGAAGTACATAGTAAGCATCCGCTTACACTAAAAGCCAATGATATTACCTTTGCAGGGAAAAGCATTTCCATGAGCGCTACAGAATCCATGCATTTAACCTGTGGTTCCAGCAGTCTCGTTCTTGACGGCAACACGGATATGCAGGGGCAGATTGTGACAATGGAAGGCTCGAACAAAGCACCTGTAACCGTGTCTAATACATCGGGAGAAGGCGCTGACCTTGAATCCGCATTAGACGTCATGGGCATGATCCCTATTGGTGGGGGTGGTGCTTAATGGCGAAGAAGGGGAAAGGATTCTTCGGAGCACTAGGTAGTGCTTTAAGCAGTATTCCTGTTGTAGGGAAAGTTAAAAAAGCGGCTAAAAAGAAGCTCAAAAAGGCCAAAAAGAAACTAAAGAAAGCCTTAAAAAAAGCGAAGAAAAAGCTCAAGAAAAAGTTAGGTAAGGTCTTGACAAAAGCCAGGAAGCTAAAAAATAATTTATCCAAGAGCAAACTGGTCAAGAGGTTTAAACGGGCTGTGAAAAAAGCAGTACTTGCAGTGAAAAAAGCTGTTAAAAAGGCTAAGAAGTATGTAAAAGCAACGGTTAAAAAGGCCAAGACGTACGCAAAAGCAGCTGTTAAGAAGGGCAAGACAAACGTAAAAGCAGCTGTCAAACAATCCCCAAATGCTAAATCTAATAAAGCAAATAAAGCTGCAGCATCAATAGTACAAAAATCAAAGTATATAAATTTAGAAAACTCCTGTCCTGTATCAGCTAATTCTGGAGAGCCAGCAAAGAAACCAGGATTATTTTTAACTGCGCTATCTATTATTGCCGATTTTGTTCCATACCTCGGAAATGCTAAAGCTGGTTTTGAGGTGACCGAAGGATACAATCCTATTACAAAGGAAAAATTGGATTCTGTAGATCAAGGATTATCGGCAGCAGGTATCATTCTTGGTGGTATTGGTAAATATGGCGGAAAAGGCGTGAAATTTGGATATGAGTTATTATCTGAAAGTAAGAACGCGACTAATGTAGCCGAAACAGCTGCAAATTCATCGAAAAATATACCTGTAGATGACTTTAATTTGGGGACGGCTACAAACAAGCAAAAAGGTAATTATGGAGAAATAAAGTCAAGTGACAATTTATTAAACAATCAAAGTTTAAAAGATGCTGGATATGACTTAAAGCCAATGGGTAAGGGTGCCCCATCAAGTGTAAATGATAAAATTGTAAAAGGGATTGACGGATTATACGAAAACACAAATTCAAAATCAAATATCAAATATGTTATTGATGAAGAAAAGTTTGGTAGTTCACAATTATCTAAAACACCTAAAGATGGACCACAAATGTCAGACGACTGGTTGAAAGGTACGAAAACCAAAAAAGATAGAATATTGAAAGCTGTTGATGGAGATAAAGAATTAGCACAAAAGATTACGGATGCATTGGATGAAGGTAAAGTTGAGCGAGTACTATCAAAAGTCGATAGTAGTGGAAAGGTTAAAACATATAGAATAGATGCAAAGGGTGACATAATTGGAGAATGGCCTTAAGTCAAAGGCAAGGAGGAATCAGATTTTATGAGAGATCATCTATGTATTGAAGAAAAATGTAGAGAAGATATAGAATATAATAAAAAGTTTATCGACAAGAATATAAGGGATATTAAAGGTTTGGAAGAAGATGAGAAAAATGGTATTCAAAGAAATCCTAATGATAATAAAAGTATTATAGAAGCAAGATATTTAAGGAATTTTATATATGAGACGGAGAAAATAAATGCAAAATATTCCTTAGGTGAAAAAATTAATGCAATGGTAGAAGATTTTGAGAATGCCATTACTTATTTAGAGAATAAAGGAGAAAGAGAAGTTGGATATATAAATCTACTTTGGATGATATCTTTAGGAATTTTATTAGAAACTGATAAAAAGAATATTGTAAGATTAGCCAAGCAGGTTGAGAAAGAAAACATTAATGATTCTGTGATTGATTATTTATTATGTGCTAGTGATATTGGATACACAAAAATCACCAATGTTTATTTTAAAGAAAACCCATATGCAAAAACAAGTGAAATTATAGAACTTGCGCAAACAGATAAGAAAGAAGCATCTAAAAGATTGCAGAAGTATATGGAAAAAGAATGGTTTAAAGGCCATTATGATTATGAATGGAAAAATGCGCATAAAGAACCTGGATATGTGGGATTTTGGAGCTTTGAAACAGCCGCACTAGCAAAGATACTAAAACTTGATGATATAAGTCTAATAAATAATAATCACTATCCATATGAACTGGCGCACTACAAAAATTCAATGAAATTCAAATCAATCTCCCTAAGTGAATACAACAATGGGCAAGAGATTGAAGAGATAGATGAAATAATAGAAGGAATCAAGAATAATCCTTTATTAGAAGAGATAATTCCAACAAGATGGCACTCATTTGTCAATGAATTGATACATGATTATGAGGTTATGGATGATAGTAGTTTTTATGAAAAATATAAAAAACTTATTGGGTTAGATCAAATCTGGTTTTTATCACAAGAATTCGAAAAAGAAAATGTGCAAAAAAATCTGTTGGGAAGTTTAATTGTTTTTGCAATGACAGAAAAAGGATATATATTGCAATTAGATTATAAAGAAGATGTGGAAGAATACTTTTCAGGTATGAAAAATTGTTGGAATGAAGAAAGAACAAAGCTGATTCAATTTATATTAAATAATGATCAAAATTATTATGCATTGGTGCCGATGGAAGCGAATGTTGGAGAGATGTATGAAGTTATTGTTAAAGATGTAAAGCATTAAGAAATCAGTGGAAATCTATTTTGAACAAATTAAAGTGGTGGTAGTTGGAAGGTCTGACTGCCACCATTTCTATTTCACCGATAAGAAGTAGCTTTGTCCGCTACAGTGAACGAAAGGGAGACTCCTAACAAAAAAACAGCCGATCCTAAAACGTCATACTGAGGCAAGGACATCAAGCTAGACCCACAATCGGTGACGTTTACCGCACAGGAAGGCGCCGTTTTCCTAAAGCTTGATCAGGGAAGCGGAGTAGAAGTACATAGTAAACATCCGCTTACACTAAAAGCCAATGATACAATCACCTTTGCAGGGAAAAGC
This sequence comes from Lysinibacillus sp. RC46, assembly GCF_041262385.1. Lineage (NCBI taxonomy): Bacteria > Bacillati > Bacillota > Bacilli > Caryophanales > Bacillaceae > Lysinibacillus > Lysinibacillus sp. RC46. Next base: position 90,610 of record NZ_JBGCCF010000020.1, read on the forward strand.
ATTTCCATGAGTGCTACAGAATCCATGCATTTAACCTGTAGCTCCAGCAGTATCGTTCTTGACGGCAACACCGATATGCAGGGGCAGATTGTGACAATGGAAGGCTCGAACAAAGCACCTGTGTCCATGTCCAATGCACCAGAAGACGGAGCAGACCTTGAATCTGCCCTAGACGTCATGGGCAGTATCCCTGTTGGTGGGGGTGGTGCTTAATGGCGAAGAAGGGGAAAAGTAAGAGTATAGGTTTTTTTGGAGCGATAGGCAGCCTCCTTGGCTGTATTCCCGCTGTTAGGAATGTTAAAAAAGCAATAGGAAAGGTTTTTACAAAGGCTAGGAAGCTCAAAAATGGGCTATCTAAGAGAAAATTGGCCAAGAAGTTTAAACGGGCTGCGAAAAAAGCAGTACTTACAGCGAAGAAAGCAGCTGTTAAGAAAGCAACTAAAAAGGCCAGCAATGCGTCAAAAGCTGCTGTCAAACAAGTCAAAAAGTATGAAAAAGCCCAAAATCTTAAACTAGTTTCTATGGGGTTAAATTGTATTCCTGTTTTTGGAAACGTTAAAGCTTTATATGAAATGGGCACTGGAAAAGACTTAATTACTGGGCAAGCTAAACAAACTGGGAAAAAAATCGTAGATGAAGCAGAACTGGAGAAATACTTAAAAGAACGACAGTCAGTATCAAACGGAGATAGAAATTCAGTACATGCTGGAGAGCCGATAACAACCTTAAAGGATTTACAATCAGTAGTGGGTGCTGGGCATCATACATTACCCCAAAACAAACCTACTATAGTAGAACGATTTATATTCAGCTTGTTGTTTGAAGATATTGTTACTCTTATTGACCCTAAATCCACAACTGGTGAAAGGGTACTAGCAGGACTATCTATGTTGCCCACATCTAAGCCATTTAAAGCGTTGGATGCAGGATATGACACAGTTAAATATTATAAAAAAACAACAAATATAATAGAAGACAGTAAAAAAACGCATACAGGTAATAACAAAAAAAATGATGTTCCAAATAATAATAATATACCAAATAGTAATTCTAAGATAGATGAAAAGACTCCAAAAGTTGAAGTCACTGAGAAGGATCTAAAAGAACTTGGAGAATATATAAAGAAAATTGATAAGGGTACGGGTAAAGATTTTAAAAACTACTCAGCTAAAGAAATAGAGAGGAAGTTTGACTTGAAGAAAGGGGAGTTCCACCAAGTGAAACAGGATATAGTTAAAGACCTTACCAATAAAAACTCTCCGTATAAAGACTCTATGAAAAAGGTGGGTAATAATCCTGATATTCATCTAAGTTCAGATGGTACAATCAGAGTAATGTCTAGAGATGGAAAGACTTCGTTTGATACTAATTGGAATATAAACGATTTTCTACCGTAAGAAAGGTGATAGCTATGTCATTTGAAATAAATATATTAGTGGTTAATCAAAATAAACCATTACCGATTCCATTTCTCTCTTTTATAGAAGTAATAAATGAAGTGGACGATAAAATGGTTTTGAGGTTGGATTGTACATGGAATTTTATGAGTCAAACAAAAGGAATTTGGTACTCATTAGTTAAAGAAGATAATGGGATTAAAAATGCATTTTTACTTTGTACCTCTGATTTTGAAATAGAGTCAGAAAAATTACCTATTCCTTTTTGGATTGACGATGAGGATGTTATTTATAACTTAACTCCATTAGTTATTCATAAAGAATATTCGGAAGAGTTTGTAGCAATATTAGATTTTTTAATTAAACAATCTCCAAGTAATACCTTAATGTTTTTAGCTAGATATCAGGGTGGTGATTATGAGATTATTCAAGGCACTATATCACTTAGTAATTTTATTCAAGATTTAAAAAATAAAAAAATATTGTTTAATGTATGCTATATAATCACTAATAATTAATTGTTATAACCTTGATTGGCTAAATGCCTTAGACTCTAATTTAACAACTTCAAAGGAAACAGATTATTTGACAGTTGATTTCTTTGAACTGCTAAAGAATAGAGGTATTTTAGTATTTCAAGAAGATTATGAATTTTTATTATATAATTTTTATCGTATAAGAGATAAATTAATAAAGAAATACGGTAATAAAGTGGTTTTAGCTTTTACAATGGTAAATAAGGAACAAATAGAATATTGTATTTTTTCAATTCTGAGAAATTATGGAGGATATGGTGATTTCGATTATAATGAAATACTAAAGTTTGTAAATTACTCGTGAAATTTCTGTGAGAGGTATTTTATCTATGATTCATATAACTTAATTCAAACAGATGTAATTATGAAGGTTGTACTATTACGAAATATGGTATTAATGATTTAAAAAATTTATAGTGTAGCCAATAACTAACGAGAGCGCCATAGCTTATGGCGATAAATATAATGTATAACATGAAACCCATGGTTGACTTGTTTGCAGATCATGTATCTGAAAAAATAATTCAAAGGCTAGACCATCAAAGAGTGCTATTTTTATAATCAAGCAATAAGAGCCGGAATACGGGAGATGACATTTTACTAACAAGGACAACTTAACTATTCAATCACCTTTTACTGTTTTAGAAACTTCAAGGTACCATTCCCATATAGCTAACACAGAACAAGTTGTAGGTACTGTAAAACCAAATATCCAAGGAGTAGGAAATAATGAAACTACATGGATACAAATAATAACTGATAAAAGCGATAGTTTAGTTACTACATATCCAGTGCCTGCACCAAAATAATATTTTCATTTTTGATAGATAAATTTTAACGAAGGTTGTGGAATATGAATAAAAATAGAGGAATGAATATATTATGGTCTGAAGCTTTGGGACTATTTTCAGAAAAACAGAAGATGGATTTGACCTCCTTTTTACTCCGATTAATTGAAATAATAAGAAATGATCAAGAAGCTATTGAGCATTTTCTGAATCATTCCCAAAATAACAATAAAATTAATACAGAGGATGAAAAATTATATTTCCAATATGTTATGACAATTGAACCTGAAATGTATGTTATTGGTGCGACTGGTGATGATTTTGATTTGATTATTAGTAGTTATATTAACCTACCACCTAAATCAGAAATTGAAATTTGTCGCAGGTTATCAAATCTAATAAAAGATATTATAACATTCGTCTCTTCAACAGTATGCCTTCAATGTAAAAGTGATCATCTTAGAATTTTATCTGATATTGAGGGTATTAATTTGTATAAATATTGTGAAACATGTTCATACACAGAAGGCGACGAAAAAGTTTCTAAGAGTCGTGAATTTCTAGTGCCTGCAAATGTAGTAATGTTAAAAAAAGCGGATTATTTGATTTGAACTTTGCCATGTATAGTCAAGAAATCAGTAGGAATCATCAAGGAAAAAATGTTAATTTAAATGAGTAACTATTGAAACAATGGAGATTTCAAGGAATCTGTTAATAAATTTGTGTAAAGTAAATTAAATTAAATGAATGATAAAATGGTGGTAGTTGGAAAATTCAACTGCCACCATTTCTTTAAAGTAGCGTGGTTTTATAATTTAAGGGTATGGGGGAATTCTTTCACATGAATTTTAAATCACACTAATGAAATAAACTCAAAGTCGTTTAAGAGTTTGAAGGATAATGGATAGACCTCTAAATAGTAACCAGATAGTATTTATAAAACAGCTAACGAAAAATATGTATTCGGTTTGGTTATGATGGAAAAATGGAAAGCTAATGATTTAAGTAGGCAACGAGTTAAGTATTTAAAATCCTGCAGGAAAAGAGTTTTTTTAGGAATATAAGTTGGATGGGGCTGCGACCGATTTTATTAAAAAAGAGTTTGGAGGGTGACTAAATGGCAAGTTATAAATTAAATAAAGGTATTGTTGATAATCAAATATTTGAGGAATTCGAGGAGCAAAAGGGAGTAAGTCTATTTAATCATTCAGCAAATTGCTGTGGTATTGATGATTTTTTAGCAATAGCGTATACACTCTGTCCTGATATAATTGAAATAAATGGGTATATTTTCATTTCAGATTTGTTAGATGCAGAAGGAGAAAATGCATTTGAGAGAATTAGAAGACTCGAAGAACAGTTTAATGGCGATAAAATTAAAATCGAACAATGGGTAAATAGTAGAAGTTTGGGTGATTTCTTTATCGGTAGTTATAATCAGTCTATGGAGAATGATAAAATAATTGATGAATTTTCTAAGGTATTAATATATTTTTGGGGTAAAAGGGTTAAAGAATTGTTTCCAAATAAAAATATTATTATTGAAATAGGGAATGAAATTATGGGTGAATTAGGGCTTTCTATTACTATGTATGAGCAATTGTAATTGTATTTGTATTTAAAGTAACGGCGAAAAAAATCGGCTATAATTGTATGAAGTTAAATAATGGTTCATTTAGTATATTAATTATTACCGTTTAAAATAGAGGTGAGGTTTCATGGGATTATTATAGAGTACTGAGGAAATTATTAACTTATTAAATTATGATTGGACAAATTTAAATAAAAGAGAGACTAGAGAGACAGAGTTAAAATTTAATTCTGCGATTGAAAATTTTAACAGTGAATTAATTAACACTACAGATAGTAAACTTTTAGAACAAATTATAAAAAAAGATAAACAAGATTTCATTTTGCCTATTGAAATTATGTTTAAGACATATCAAAGGCTAATTGAAATAAGACTATATAATGAAAAGATATTATTGGACTTCGCGGAATATTTAAAAATATATGGACCTGATTGGGATGAAGAAGCAAATGAAATAGTTGAGAACGTAAAGATAAAACAATTAGAAGTAGCTGTCAAAATAGCTAAAACTGTTGATTATAATAAATATCAACACAGGTAAATAATTTTTGAATTAGCTAATGTAATATGTGATATAAGATATCTAACTCCAGAACATGGAATAATTTAAGAAAGTAAAAAGATACAGGAGCTTCAGACAATGTAGTCAAAGGCGGTGCTAACAGTTGAAGATATTTAACCACGTAGAGATAATAGAACGTTTAAAATTACATAGAGTTTGGATTGAAACAATAGGTGAACAAGGTAAAAAGCTAGGTGTCGATGAAATAGACTTTCAAGACTTTGATTTAACAGGATATCCTTTAAATCAAGCATATTTGACTGCGTGCAAATTTGACGGCATGAATCTAAGTAGTAGTGATATGTCCTCATCATTGTTATGTTCATCAACATTTAAAAATACAAATATAGTAAATGCTGATTTTTATAAAGCAGATGTATCTTACGCAGATTTTACAAATGCAAATGCCCAAAATGCAAGATTTGCTAAAACAGATTGTTCTGAAGCAATTTTTTTAAACACCAATCTAGAGAATTCAAAGCTAATTTCTTGTTCCTTAGATCTTACAGATTTTCAAAATGCAAATTTAAAAAATGTAGACATTAGTTCATCTTCATTTGAAGAGACTTTGCTAAAAGGGACAACATTAGTAGGTATTAAAGGTTTAGAGGAAGCTTTTATTAAAAGCATCAATATCGGTACTCAAGAAAATCCAATAATTTTACTGGGGGAAAAAGCTAGAGAGTGGATACAAAATAAAAGTTTAAATAGATAGTCTTAGCAGTGAAGGGTATATAACTTTGTTTGACTAAGTGAAGATGAGCGCTTGACTCTGAATTTCTTACAGGTTTGTACAAAAAAGAACTTTCATATTTAAGTGTGATTAGAGTGAAAAATGGATATATATGAACAAGAAATACACAAAAGATGATCAATTTGGTAGGTGTATATAGAAGATACAAATTTACAATTGAGGATATTAGAAAAATGACTAAATAAGGTGGAAAATGATGTTCAACATGAGTTTCAAAATATTTAAAAATGATAGCGTAGAGGAAATGGAGCTCAATGGGGCAGATGGATATTTTCAATTTGAAATTGATAATGAAACCTATGGTATTTTTATCCCCGAAGATATTGATGAATTTTCAGTTTCTATTTATTGGTGGTTGTATTATTTTTTAAAATCGTTATTAATTTTGAAAACTAAAAGCTATGTTTTAATAAGTGATATTGAAAAGCCTAAGATTTGGATTGAACTAATAAAAGAAAAAAATATAGTGAAAATAAGTAAAGTTTTTGCTGATAAACCTGAAGGAAGTGGGGCAATAGAGACGAAAGAAATGCCTAATTTAATTCATCAGTTTTGGAAAGATAAACAAGTTAGTTATGAGAACCTCAAAACAGTAGTAGTGAATAAATCTAAGTTATATATCGAGGAAATAAGAGTATTAAATAATGAATTTCATAAAGATATTTTAAATTTAGAAAGTTTGATACTAGAAATAGAAAAATGAATTGTTAAATGCTCTTATTTTGATCTTGCAGGGTGAGAAATAGTTTTTTACAAAAGAATCATAATAACTAGTGAAAATCTTTGGCTCGTGGCGATAACAATGAATAATTATTTGAAACACTATTTTAATGGAACTGAGGATACACAGAATTGTCTTCAGATATCCGATGAATTTTTAAAGGATATTGGAATTGATGTTATATATTGGGGCAATGCTATGACAGTTGTGACCAAACAGAATGGTGAATTTGTTACTCTATGAGAAACGAGTAAGGGTATGGATATTGGTATTCAATTTGTCCTTAATAAAAGGAGAGTTATTATGTTGGAAAAACTTACAGATATCTTTAAGAATAGTTCGATTCAAGATATTTACTTAGTTGGTTTTGTCGATATTGAAGATGGTATTGCAAACTTCTATCCAGATATGCGTTTTTATTATTTTGAAGTTGGGGAACAATTTTTAGAACTTGAATCCATGGATCAATATTCAAAACTTAGTGTTAATATAGTTGATTCAATACGATACAAATTTGAAATTGATGAGGACATGCAACCTTGTAAAACCTCAGTAAATCAAATAGTATTGACAGATTCTATGTCTACTAAAAATACTGTTAAAAGTATTATCATTTATGGTTTGGAAGTAAGCAATAGGGAACAAATTATTTGTGATAGTATTCAATTAAACTTAAATAATGGCCAAGAATTATTTATAGACCCATCCTTTTATTTTGGTATAAATATCGGTGGGGCAGAACAACGAATGTTTTGGGTGGAAAATCTTGCATATGGAACAAAGGTTTCCGAAACAATAATAGAAATATAATATAGCGAAATAAAAAGGTTTTATTTGTTTGTAGAAAACCTGATTAGTTAATTTGGTCTCAATTGTTTGTTAAAAAGTAAGCCCGAAATATAAAAAATAAGCGCACCTTCTCGGTACGCACGACGAATGGCCATCTATCCTATTTTTTCGGATAGATGGCTATTTTGCACATGTGACTTGGATTTTTTTCGACCAAGGCATGTAATTATTTAAAATCTCTGGTTGTTGGTGAATTGGTAAATTTGGCAATTCTGTCATTAACGTCACTAGG